>CAZGQB010000250.1:0-3751 GCA_964527055.1 uncultured Sulfuritalea sp. | reverse complement strand
TTCGACGTGTTCGGCACGGTCGTGGACTGGCGCGGCTCGATCCTGCGCGAATGCCGGGCGCTCGGCCGCAGCAAGAAGATTTCCGTCGACTGGGAAGGCTTCACCGACGCCTGGCGCGCCGGCTACCGGCCGGCGATGGCGCGCGTGCGCTCGGGCGAACTGCCGTGGATGAACATCGACCAACTTCATCGGTTGATACTGGATGATCTGCTGGCGCGTTTCTCCCTCACGGGCCTGACCGAGGATGAAGTCGACCACCTCAACCGCGTCTGGCACCGGCTCGATCCCTGGCCGGACGCGCGCCGCGGGCTGGCGCTGCTCAAGCGCCGCCACATGATCGCCACGTTGTCCAACGGCAACATGGCGCTGCTGGTCAACATGGCGAAGCACGGCCGCCTGCCCTGGGACGCCGTGCTTTCCGCGGAGCTGTTCCACCACTACAAGCCGGATCCGGAGGCCTACCTCGGCGCCGCCGCGATGCTGGGCTGCGAGCCCTCGGAAGTGATGATGGTGGCTGCGCACAAGGACGACCTGCGCGCGGCGCAAGCTTGCGGCCTGGCCACCGCGTTCGTGCGCCGGCCGCGCGAGAAGGGTCCGAAAGTGGCGGTGGACGTCAAGCCTGAAGCGGACTTCGACGTCAACGCCAGGGACTTCGTGGACCTCGCGCGCAGGCTGGCGAGCGGCCTGCCGCGCAGGACGCCCGCATGAGCCAGGCGAACTCCAGGACCACCCGCCATCGCGTGCTGATCGTGGATGACGAGGAGTCGATGCGGCTGCTCCTGGCACGCGTCCTGGTCAATGGACTCAAGGTGGAAGTGACGCTGGCGGGCACCTGCGAGCAGGCTTTGCGCCTCGCCGGCAACTACGCCTACGACGCGATCCTGCTGGATCTGCTGATGCCGGGCATCGGCGGGTTCCAGGTGCTGCGCGAGATTCGCCGTGCCTCGCCCAATGTCGCCACGCCGGTGGTCGTCGTGTCGGTGCTGGCCGACCAGGCCACCAAGGACCGCTGCACGCGCGCGGGCGCGAACGCCTACCTGGTCAAGCCCGTCGAGCGCAACACGCTGATCGCCACGGTAAGGGCGCAGATGGCCTCCCGCAGCACGCCCAAGACGCGAGGAAAGTGAACATGGCGGAGATCAGGATCGAGAACGTCGAAGCCCTCGGCAAGCCGCTGGGCCAGTATTCCCACATGGCGCGCGTCAAGGGCGCGAAGGAAACGCTCTACATCGCCGGCATGCTCTCCCCGGGGGACGATTTCGATGCCCAATGCACCGGGGTATTCGGGCAGATCGAAACCGCGCTCCGGGCCGCGGGCGCGGGCTGGGGCAGCGTGGCGCAGTTCACCACCTACCTCGTGCACTCGCAGGACATCCCGAAATTCATGGCCTGGCGCCTGCGCGAATTCCCGAAGCTGTTCCCGGACGGGAAATACCCGCCGAACACGCTGCTGGTGGTCGACCGCCTGGTCCAGGAGCACTTCCTGGTCGAAGTACAAACGATCGCGGCGCTCTAGTCCACCCTGGCGCCCGAGCGCTTCACCAGCTCGGTGTAGGTTTTCAGTTCGGCCGCGACGAACGCCGCGAACTGGTCCGGCGACCGGATGGCGGGGGGCTCCGAGCCCATGGTGCGTAGCCGTTCCTTGATGTCGGGCGAGTCCATCGCCTTGAGGATCTCGGCGGACAGGCGATCCACGACCGGCTGCGGCGTCTTCGCCGCCACCGAAACGCCCCACCAGGTCGTCATGTCGAAACCCTTCAGCCCCGATTCGTCCAGCGTCGGCAGCGCCGGCAGGAAACTGGATCGCTTCAGGGTCGTCACTGCCAGCGCGCGCACCTTCTCCGACTTGATGCTCGGCAGCGCGCTGGCGAGATTGTCGAACATCAGGTGGATCCGCCCGGCCATCATGTCCGCGAGCGCCGGCGCCGAGCCCTTGTAGGGAATGTGCACCATGAAGGTGCCGGTCGCCATCTTGAACATCTCCCCGGCCAGGTGGCCGGTGGACCCGGTCGAACCCGAACCGAAATCGAGCCTGCCCGGGCGCTCGCGGGCGAGCGCGACCAGCTCCTTCACGCTCTTGGCGGGCAGGTCGTTGGCGACGATCAGGACGTTGGGCACCTGCACCAGCAGCGTGACGTGCCGCAGGTCTTTCAGGGGGTCGTAGGGCAGGTTCGGATAGAGCGACGGATTGATCGCCAGCGTCGCGATCGCGCTCATGACCAGGTTGTAGCCGTCCGCCGGCCCCTTGGCGATCAGGTCGACGCCGATATTGCCGCCGGCGCCCGGGCGGTTCTCGACCACCACGGGCTGCCCCAGGGAATCCTGCAGCCTGGCGGCCAGCAGGCGCGCCGAGATGTCGATGGGGCCGCCGGCGGCATAGGGGGCTACCAGACGAAGCGGCCTGGAGGGCCAAGCCTGCGACCAGGCCGTGCCGGCCATGGCCGCGAGGACGACAAAGGTCAGTAACCGCCGCAAGAGACGCCTAGGTCTCTTCCACGAACACTTCCTCGCGCTTCTTGCGCAGCGCAGGCAGGGCGATGATCACCAGCAGCGCGACGGAAGCGAGCAGGAAGCCCATGCTGATGGGCTTCGACGGGCTGACGAACACCCACGGATCGCCGCGCGACAGCAGCATGGCGCGCCGCAGGTTCTCCTCCATCAGCGGCCCGAGGATGAAGCCGAGGATCAGCGGCGCCGGCTCGCAGCCGAGCTTGACGCAGACATAGCCGAGCAGGCCAAAGCAGGCCATCAGGAAGCAGTCGAAGGGCTGGTTGGAGATGCTGAACACGCCGATCGCCATGAACAGCAGGATCGACGGGTACAGGTAGCGGTAGGGCACCGTCAGCAGCTTGATCCACATGCCGATGAGCGGCAGGTTGAGGACCACCAGCATCAGGTTGCCGACCCACATCGACGCGATCATTCCCCAGAACAACTGGGGACGTTCGGTCATCACCTGGGGGCCGGGGGCGATGCCCTGGATCATCATGGCGCCGATCATCAGCGCCATCACCGCGTTGGACGGGATGCCGAGCGTCAGCAACGGGATGAAGGAGGTCTGCGCGCCGGCGTTGTTGGCCGACTCGGGCGCGGCCACGCCCTCGATCGCGCCCTTGCCGAACTCGTGCGAATTCTTCGACACCTTCTTTTCCAGGGTGTAGGCGCCGAACGATGCGAGCAGCGCGCCACCGCCGGGCAGGATGCCGAGCGCCGAACCCAGGACGGTGCCGCGCAGGATCGGTGCGACCATGCGCTTCCAGTCCTCCGCGCTCGGCATCAGCCTGCCGACCTTGCTGGTGAACACCTCGCGGTGTTCCTTCTGCTCCAGGTTGGCGATGATCTCGCAGATGCCGAACATGCCCATTGCCACCGTGACGAAGCCGATGCCGTCGGCCATCTCCGAAATGCCGAAGGCAAAGCGCAGCACGCCGGAATTGACGTCGGTGCCCACCAGGCCGAGCAGCAGGCCGAGGATCACCATGGCGATCGCCTTGATCAGCGAGCCGTGCGCGAGCACCACCGCGGCGACCAGGCCGAGCACCATCAGCGAGAAATACTCCGCGGGGCCGAATTTCAGCGCCACCTCGGCAAGCGGCGGGGCGAACATCGCCACCACCAGCGTCGCCACGCAGCCGGCGAAGAACGATCCGATCGCCGCGGTGGCGAGCGCGGGCCCGGCCCGGCCGCGGCGCGCCATCTGGTAGCCGTCCAGGCAGGTGACGACCGAGGACGACTCGCCCGGCAGGTTGAC
>CAZGQB010000249.1:0-3764 GCA_964527055.1 uncultured Sulfuritalea sp. | reverse complement strand
CGGCCTTCTCGACGCGCACCGCGAACGGCAAGCTGCTGCTGCAGGCCGGCGCCGACCCGAGCCTGAAGACCGATGCCGGCCGCGATGCCTTGAGCATGGCGCGCAAGGTCCGCGCCGACGAACTGGCCGGCGAGATGTCGCTGTGGATACTCAAGGGCTGCAAGCCGGGCAAGCCGTGCTAGAGCCGTGCCGGCAAGCCCTTGTGGGGCAGACTTCAGTCTGCCATGCCCGGCTCGTGCCAGCCGCGCCGGGAGCCGGCGCTTGAGCCGCGGACCGCTGGCGACCCTGCGCGGAGCGCTGCTGCTGCTGGCCGCAATGAGCTGCCGCCCGACGGCTGCCGACGAGCCTTTGCCGCCCGTGCTGGTCTATGCCCCCAGCCCCTGTCTCGCCTGCATCGACTGGGCCGACCACCTGCGCCAGAACGGATTCGCGGTCAGCATCGAGGAAAAACCCAACGCGGAAATGCCCCGGCTCAAGCGCTGGCTCAACGTGCCGGCGGAACTGGAATCTGTGCATACGGCGAAGGTCGGCAACTATTTCATCGAGGGCCACGTCCCGGCCGAGGACATCAAGCTGCTGCTCAAGGAAAAGCCCAAGGCACGCGGCCTGGCGGTGCCGGGGCTGCCGCGCGGTGCACCGGGACGCGAAGTGTCCAACCCCTTCTGCGAAACCGCCTGCACCATCCTCGACAACGCCAGCCAGGAGCGCGAAGTGCGGCGCGAAGCCTACAACACGCTGCTGGTCGGGCCGGACGGCAAGACCAGCGTTTTTGCCAGGCACTAAAAACACGAAAGTCGGCGCTGGCGGGACGGCGGCTTAGGCTGTGGCGAGACGTTCAGGTTTTGAGGCTTCTGACTCTTCTGTGCCCAATGCTGTCGGCCAGCTTTCTCCAAAGCGGCCGGTTATCCAAATCCACCCTCTATGAACCCGGATTCTACGAAGCAGCTGTTCGTTACCTCCGGCACCCCGCCAGATCCCGCTATTGGCTTAATGACGGCCTACGGCATCAACGTATCTGAATTGGACATACATAATGCCGCGCCTAAGCCACCGTTGACTATCCAGCGGACTACCCCTTTGGGCTCGATATTCATCTTTCTGAGCCTCGGCGAGCGGTGTCTTTTGGAAAATGGAATTTAGCTCGATAGGGTTTTTTTGCTTGGCGGATGCGAGGTGTGAATCACGGGGCCAGAAGTAGCGACACCTGCTGCTGACAGAAGTCGAGATAGGTCCGCACGATGGCGGACGGATGCCGGTGCGACGGATAGAGCAGGTGAATCTGGACTTCCGGCATGGGCTTGCCTGGCAGCAAGGCGATGAGTTCGCCCGTCCGCAACGCTGGTGCCGCCAGGAAAGGCGGCAACTCGGTCACGACTTCGCCGGCCAAGGCACGCTTGCGCAAATGCGCATAGTCGTTGGTCGTGAGTACAGTGTGTGGCGCGACCGTGTCGCCTCCCAATTGCCAACGGACTGCGGTGTTGGCGCCGGGCGCCCAGGCCGCGCAGGGAAAACGATGCAGCGCTTCCGGCGAATCTGGCAACCCCAGACGCTCGACCAGAGAGCGCCCGGCCACCAACACATGCCGGTAGGTCAGCATCCGCCTTGCCACCATCGTTTCATGCACGATCGTCCCCACGCGCAGCGCCACATCGATGCCGTCCTCTACCAGATCGACACGGCGCTCGGTGCTAAAGACGTGCAACTTGATATCGGGATAGCGTTGTTGGAAAAGCGAGAGCAGATCCCACCACGGCTCAAAGGCAGGCGGTAACGAGAGGCGCAGCCGTCCCTTGAGTTCGACCTGATCGCTGACCACCGCCTGTTCCGCCTCGTGCAGCGTCTCGATGCCGTGGCTGGCGTGTTCGTACAAGCGCGTACCGGCATCAGTCAGGCGTGCGCCGCGCGCCGACCGCTCCAGCAACTGGACATTCAACTGACGCTCCAGGTCACGGATGCGCCGACTCACCGTTGGCAGCGGAAGCTGTAGCCGTGCGGCCCCAGCGGACAAGCTTCCCGCCTGGGCGACTTGGACGAACATCCGTACGGCATTGAGGTCCATGCTTTCCTCTCATATTCGATAGGCTAATTGCCATTTATAGGTATTCTATTTCATAAACGAGATGCCTAAAGTGCGTTCCAGCCGTCGAGTCCGACGGTGCCAAAACAGGAGCCACGCCATGTCCATCCAATCCATCCTGCGGTCCTACGAGACCGCCCTCAACAATAACGCTATCGACACCATCCTCGACCTGTTCGGCAGCGAACCCGTGTTCATGCCGCAGCACGCCCCCGCTCTCGTCGGTCGCGCCGCCGTCCGCGCCGGCTACGAGCAAGTGTTCGCCACCATCAAGCTCGATGTGCGCTTCGAGATTCACGAAGTGGAAGAGGCCGGCGACACGGCCTGGGCGCGCACCAGCTCGGCCGGACGCACCAAGATTCTTGGCGCAGGTGTGGAAGTCACCGAAGGCAACAACGAGCTGTTCATCTTCCGGCGCGAGAACGGGGAGTGGAAGATTCACCGCTATCTGTTCGCCACTAACCAACCACGCGTTTGATCGCATAACGCCAATCACCAAGGAGGACAACCATGGAAATTCGAACTCCCTATCACCTGCTGGCGGTCGCGCTGACAGCGCTGCTGACACTTTCGGCAGGTGCAGCTGAAACCAAGCCTGCCGACCGTGAGCGTACGGCCATCACCCACCAGTTGGACCGCTACGAGCAGGCGTTGAACAGCGCCGACATCGACACCGTCATGAAGCTCTATGCCCAGGACGCAGTGTTCATGCCGCAACACAGCCTGCCCGCGAAGGGCAGAGACGCCATCCGCAAAGCCTATCGGCAGGTGTTCGATACCATCCGACTGAATATCGACTTCAGCGTCGACGAGATCGGTGTGCTATCAAAGGACTGGGCCTATGCCCGGACGCGCTCCAACGGCACGGTCAAGGTGCTCGCCATCGACCAGCCGCCGATGCCGGAAGCCAACCAGGAACTGTTCCTGTTGCACCGCGAACGCGACGGCGAATGGCGTTTTGCCCGCTACATTTTTTCCACGACCAACTCACGCTGAAATCGCTGAGATTACTTCCATGAACACCACACTCCAAGCCCCTGCCACAGCGATCGCCCGTATGCTGATGGCGCTGATTTTCATTCTTTCCGGTCTGTCCAAGATCGGCGCCATCGACGCAACTCTCGGATACATGAAAGCCATGGGTGTGCCTGGCGGCCTTCTGTGGCCGACCATCGCGTTCGAGATCGGTGCCGGGCTGTTCGTCGCGCTGGGATACCAAACCCGAATCACCGCGTTTTTGCTTTCGGGCTTCTGCCTGGTCGGCGCCGTGATCTTCCACCGCCAGTTCGCGGACCAGATCGAGACGATCATGTTCCTGAAGAACGTTTCGATGGCCGGTGGCTTTTTGCTGCTGGCTGCCGCGGGTCCGGGACCGTTCAGCCTCGATGCCAGGTTCGCTCGGGCCTAAGCCGGACAAGCTGGCGGGCAGATATTGCTTGTCTGCTTGCCCCGACCCACTCAGTTCTATCAATGCACTTTCTGCGCTATGGCATCCAGCCACGACATATTTAGCGACACCCCTCACCGTAAATTTACCAGGAGTTCCAAATGTCTAATATCGACCACCTCATCCAATCCCGCGTCTCAGCCAATAGCTATGACAAGAGCCACAAATTGACCGAAGGTGATATCTCGACGCTGATCGAGCTGGCCACGCACGCGCCGAGCGCTTTCAACCTGCAGAACT
>CAZGQB010000248.1:2310-3776 GCA_964527055.1 uncultured Sulfuritalea sp. | reverse complement strand
AACCGCATCGGCCAGGGCATCGAGTTCGACTACTGCTGCGTGCACGCGGCGCTGGCGATGCGCGAGGATGGCTTTGAAACCATCATGGTCAACTGCAATCCCGAGACCGTGTCGACCGATTACGACACCTCCGATCGCCTCTACTTCGAGCCGCTGACGCTGGAAGACATCCTGGAAATCGTCCATGTCGAACAGCCGGCCGGCGTCATCGTCCAGTTCGGCGGCCAGACGCCGCTGAAGCGGGCGCGTGACCTGGAAGCCAACGGCGTGCCCATCATCGGCACCACGCCGGACATGATCGACGCCGCCGAGGATCGCGAGCGTTTCCAACTGTTGCTGCACGACCTCGGCCTCAAGCAGCCGCCCAACCGTACCGCGCGCACCGAGACGGACGCGATCCGCCTCGCCGCCGAGATCGGCTATCCGCTGGTGGTCAGGCCGAGCTATGTGCTGGGCGGCCGTGCCATGGAAATCGTGCACGAGGAGAAGGATCTCCAGCGCTACATGCGCGAGGCGGTCAAGGTCTCCAACGATTCGCCGGTGCTGCTCGACCGCTTCCTCAACGACGCGATCGAAGTTGACGTCGACGCCCTCTGCGATGGCAGCCAGGTGCTGATCGGCGGCATCATGGAGCACATCGAACAGGCCGGCGTGCATTCCGGCGATTCCGCCTGCTCGCTGCCGCCGTTCTCCCTGAGCCGGGAGGTCCAGGACGAGCTGCGGCGCCAGACCGAGATGATGGCGCGGGGTCTCAATGTGGTCGGCCTGATGAACGTCCAGTTCGCCATCCAGAAGAATGCGCAGGGTCGCGGCGAGGATGTGGTGTACGTGCTGGAAGTCAATCCGCGCGCCTCGCGCACCGTTCCCTTCGTCTCCAAGGCCACCAGCCTGCCGCTGGCCAAGATCGCCGCACGCTGCATGGCCGGCCGTTCGCTGGCCGACCAGGGTGTGACGCGTGAAGTCATTCCACCCTATTTTTCGGTCAAGGAAGCCGTCTTCCCCTTCATCAAGTTTCCCGGCGTCGACACCATCCTCGGACCCGAGATGAAATCGACCGGGGAGGTCATGGGCGTCGGCCGCACGTTCGGCGAGGCCTTCGTCAAATCCCAGTTCGCCGCCGGGACGCGCCTGCCCAAGTCCGGCAAGGTCTTCCTCAGCGTCAAGCCCGCCGACCGGCCCAAGGCGGTCGATGTCGCACGCGAACTGCACGAACTCGGCTTTTCCCTGGTGGCCACGCGCGGTACCGGCGGCGCGATCGCGGAGGCCGGCATCCCGGTCAGCGTTGTGAACAAGGTGACCGAGGGGCGCCCGCACGTGGTGGACATGATCAAGAACAATGAAATCGTCCTGATCGTGAACACCGTGGAGGAAAAGCGCACGGCGATCGCCGACTCGCGTTCCATCCGCACCTCGGCACTGGGCGCCAAGGTGACGCTGTTCACCACCATCGAGGGCGGTCGCGCCGC
>CAZGQB010000248.1:0-2210 GCA_964527055.1 uncultured Sulfuritalea sp. | reverse complement strand
TCGCCGGGACGATGTTTTCCGCCATGGCCTGGGTCGGCCTCGCCTGCGGCAGCTACCTGTTGCTCTACGTTCTGGCCGGCAAAGGCTGGCGCGCCATCCAGTCGGGCGTGTTCTGGATCGTGCTGCTGATGCTGGCACTGACGGTGGCGGGCCATTTCGGCGTGCAACCGATACTCGCCCAGTTGAAAGCCGATGCCTTGCCGCGGCAGGTCATGGAAAGTGCATTGCGCGACCGCTTCAGCACCTGGCATGGCGTGTCGAGCGCGCTGTACCTGGTGCAATCCCTGCTCGGCATCGCGCTGGCGGTGCTGCAGGAGCGCGGTAAGGGGCGCTAGCGCTTGCCGCCGCGTGCTTCGTTGCGCGCGGCGGCCTGCTTCTTGGTCATCGCTTCGGCCTTGCGCCGTGTCGCCGGCACCGACTTTATTGCCGCATCATTCTTGGGATTCTCGCGCCACAGCACCAGCAGGTTGCCGATGTGCTGCACTTCGGCGCAAGCAAGCGCCGAGCAGATTTCGACGAACAGGGCCTCGCGTGCATCCCGTTCTATGCCGTAAAGTCGCAGTTTGATCAGTTCGTGGGCCTTGAGGCAGCGGTCGATCTCGGCCAGCACGGAAGGCGTGAGCCCTTTCTGGCTGATGGACACGACGGGCTTCAGCGGGTGTGCGGCGGCCCGCAGGGCGCGGCGCCGGGCAGGGCTCAGTTGGGGGGTGTTTTCAGTCATGGCGGGATTGTAACGTGGGCAAGGTCGCGAGCGACAAGAAGAACAAGACCAACAAGGCCTGGATCACCGAGCACGTCAATGACGCCTACGTGCAGCGGGCCCGCGCCGGGGGCTGGCGGTCGCGCGCTGCATTCAAGCTGACGGAAATCGACGATCAGGACAAGCTGCTGAAGCCCGGCATGACGGTGGTCGATCTCGGTTCGGCGCCCGGCAGCTGGTCGCAGGTTGCGGCGAAGCGCGTGGCGCCCGGCGGCCGCCTGATCGCGTTGGACCTGCTGCCGATGGAGCCGATCCATGGCGTCGAGTTCATCCAGGGCGATTTCCATGATGACGCGGTGTTGCAGGCGCTGACAGACGCCCTCGATGGCCGCCGGGTCGATCTTGTATTGTCGGACATGGCCCCCAATATGTCGGGCATCGGCATGGTCGATCAGGCGCGCGTCATGGTTTTGGCCGAGTTGACCCTGGAGTTCTGCGCGTTGCACCTGAAACCTGGCGGCGCCATGCTGGCCAAGGTATTTCAGGGTGATGGCTTCATGGAACTGCGTCGTGCGTTGCAGGACCGGTTTCAGACCGTGCAGATGAGAAAGCCGGCAGCGTCCCGCAACCGCAGTGCCGAGATATACCTGCTGGCGCGGAACAAGAAGGCTTGACGGATGGTCTATGCGGTTTGCAGGGCGGGTCGAAGGGCACTAGAATCATGCGTTACTGATCCCGATGGCGGGAAAGAGAGGCGAAACCTTGAATAACATGTTCAAAAATATGGCGATCTGGCTGGTCATCGGCATCGTTCTGATGACGGTGTTCAATCAGTTCAATACCCGCCAGGGTGCGGCGCTCGGATCACTCGAGTACTCCCAGTTTCTTGAGGAGGTGAAGTCCGGTCGCATCACGAAAGTCGTCATCCAGGGACGCACCCTCGAAGCCACGACCGTCGACGGCAAGCGGATTACCACCTACGCCCCGCCCGACCTGTGGATGGTTTCCGACCTGCTCAAGAACAATGTCAAGGTGGTCGCCAAGCCCGAGGAGGAGCAGTCCTTCCTCACCAGCATCTTCGTCTCCTGGTTCCCCATGCTGCTCCTGATCGGCGTCTGGATCTTCTTCATGCGCCAGATGCAGGGCGGCGGCAAGGGCGGCGCCTTCTCCTTCGGCAAGAGTCGTGCGCGCATGATGGACGAATCGTCGAACACCATCACCTTCGCCGACGTCGCCGGTTGCGACGAGGCCAAGGAGGAAGTCACCGAAATGGTCGACTTCCTGCGCGATCCGTCGAAGTTCCAGAAACTCGGCGGACGCATCCCGCGCGGCGTGCTGCTGGTCGGCTCGCCCGGCACCGGCAAGACCCTGCTGGCCAAGGCCATTGCCGGCGAGGCCAAAGTGCCCTTCTTCTCGATTTCCGGTTCCGATTTCGTCGAGATGTTCGTCGGCGTAGGCGCGGCGCGCGTGCGCGACATGTTCGAACAGGCCAAGAAATCCTCCCCCTGCA
>CAZGQB010000247.1:0-3825 GCA_964527055.1 uncultured Sulfuritalea sp. | reverse complement strand
CCAGCCTGCCGCAACAGATCATCAACGAGCTGCGCGAGGAAGGCCTGCCGGTGCTCGCCTCCTTCCTTTCGTCATCGGTCAGGATCAAGGAATCGCACCAGCAAGCCAGGCCGATGATCCATCTCGACCGCAACCACAAGCTGGCGCTGGAATTCGGCGCGCTGTTCGACGAACTCGAGGCGGCGCGGAAGGCGCGCGCCAGGGCGGCGGCGAAAAGGCGGGCCTGAGCGCGCCGTCAGGCGGCAAGGTGCCGCCGCAGCGCCCAGGCGTTGAAGGCGGCATAGGCGGCGTAAGCCAGCATCCAGGCCACCCCGGTCGCCGCCAGCGAAAGCAGGCCGGGCAGCAGGAACAGCGCCGTGTCAATCAGTGCGCGGCGGCTTAAGTCCGACAGGCTGTCAGGCGGTCAAGCGCCTGCCTCAGCGTCGCCACGGTGCGCTCGACGTTGCCCAGCTTGTCGAGGCCGAACAGGCCCAGGCGAAAGCTGCGGAAGCCTGCCGGTTCATCGCATTGCAGGGGCACGCCGGCGGCGGCCTGCAGGCCGAGGGCGACGAACTTCCGCGCCGACTGGATCTCGGGATCGGTGGTATAGCTGACGACCACGCCGGGGGCCTCGAATCCGGCGCCGGCGACGGACGGGAAACCGCGCCCGGCGAGCAGCGCGCGCACCTTGCGCCCGAGATCCCATTGCTGGCCGCGGGCGACATCGAAACCGCGGGCCTCGGTTTCGCGCATGGCGTCGCGCACGACGCGCAGCGCATCGGTGGGCATGGTGGCGTGGTAGGCGTGGTCGCCCTTTTCGTAGGTTTCCATGATCTGCAGCCACTTCTTCAGGTCGCAGGCGAAGCTGGAACTGGCGGTGTCGGCAAGGCGCGCCAGCGCGCGTTCGCCCAGGCCGACCAGTCCGGCGCAGGACGGACCGCTCCAGCCCTTTTGCGGCGCGCTGATCAGGACATCGACGCCCGTCGCGCGCATGTCCACCCACAGCGCGCCGGAGGCGATGCAGTCGAGCACGAACAGTCCATCGACTTCGCGCACCGCCGCCGCCACGGCCTGCAGGTAGTCGTCGGGCAGGACGATGCCGGCGGCGGTCTCGACATGCGGCGCGAAAACCACGGCAGGCCGCTTTTCGCGGATCGCGGCGACCACCTCGTCGATGGGCGCCGGGACGAACGGCGCCTGGTCGCCGGCACCGTCGCGTCGCGCCTTGAGCACCGTGGTGGCGGCGGCAATCCGGCCCATGTCGAGGATCTGCGACCAGCGGAAGCTGAACCAGCCGTTGCGCAGCACCAGGCAGTCGCGGCCGCCGGCGAACTGGCGCGCCACGGCCTCCATGGCATAGGTGCCGCCGCCGGGAACCACGGCGACGGCATCGGCCGCATAGGCGCGGCGCAGGGTGCCGGAAATGTCGCGCATCACTTCCTGGAAGGCACCCGACATGTGGTTGAGCGCGCGGTCGGTATAGACCACCGAATATTCGAGCAGGCCGTCCGGATCGACGGTGTTCAGCAGGCCGGGCATAGTTCACTCCATGTCGGTCAATCGGTTGGTTTCGTCTTTGGCAGACTGAAGTCTGCCCCACAATGCATCAGAAGGTTCCGGGGTAGGCACCGCCGTCCAGCAGCCAGTTCTGCCCGGTAATGAAGCCGGCCTGCGCCGAGCACAACCAGGCGCAGGCGGCGCCGAATTCCTCCGGATCACCGATGCGGCCGGCCGGGATCGTGGCCACCCGCTCGGCCAGCACCTGCGCGTAGGGCACGCCGCGCGCCGTCGCCTGGCCCCCGATCACCGTGGCGATGCGATCGGTGGCGAAGAAACCGGGCAGCAGGTTGTTGATCGTCACGTTGTGGGCGACGGTCTTGCGCGCCAGTCCGGCAACGAAACCGGTCAGGCCGGAGCGGGCCCCGTTGGACAGGCCGAGCACGTCTATCGGCGCCTTCACCGCGCCCGAAGTGATGTTCACGATGCGGCCGAACTTGCGCGCGATCATGCCGTCGACGGTGGCCTTGATCAGCTCGATCGGCGCCAGCATGTTGGCGTCTAGCGCCGCCAGCCAGTCGTCGCGCGACCAGTCGCGGAAGTCGCCCGGCGGGGGACCGCCGGCGTTGTTGACCAGGATGTCGGGCTGCGGGCAGGCGGCCAGTGCCGCCGCGCGCCCGTGGGCAGTGACGATGTCGGCGGCGACCGTGGCGACGGTGACACCGGTCGCGACGCGGATTTCTTCGGCGGTGTTTTCCAGGGCCTCGACGCCGCGCGCCACAAGAACGAGGGCGACGCCCTCCCGCGCCAGCGCGAAGGCACAGCCGCGCCCGAGGCCCTTGCTCGAAGCGCAGACCAGGGCATTGCGCCCGCGTATTCCCAGATCCATCCCGATATCTCCATGCAGCCGGAGGCGTATCATAGCGGCTCCTGCCACCGGTCAAGGCCATGACACGCATCAATCGCATCGTCCTCTACCGCCTGCTCGCCGCGTGGGTGGTCATCTCCCTGCTGATCGGCGTGGCCGTCTCGTTGCTGGGCATGCAAAAGATAGACCGCGAACTGGTAACTCTTGCGACCGTGGAGATGGAGAAATTCGCCATGGCCAACGGCGCGCTGTCGCAACAACCCGCAGCGCTGCGCAGCGTGCTCGATCTATCCGCCAGCCAGGCCATCCGCGAACATTTCATCGTCGGCGAGTTCCATGACCGCGATCGCCGCAAGCTGGCCACCGCAATCAATCCCCGGCATGCCGCCATGGCCGCGGAAGTCGAGCGCCAGGCCGCCAGCTTTCCGCTCGATCGCGAAACGCAATTCAGGAAGTTCAGCGCCGACGGCCGGAACTGGTTGCGCGTACGCGTGCGGCTGAACGAAGCGGAAGCTGCCGGCGCCGCATATTTCGAGGGTGCATTCCT
This sequence comes from uncultured Sulfuritalea sp., assembly GCA_964527055.1. Classification (GTDB taxonomy): domain Bacteria; phylum Pseudomonadota; class Gammaproteobacteria; order Burkholderiales; family Rhodocyclaceae; genus Sulfuritalea. The sequence goes on along the minus strand of CAZGQB010000247.1, from coordinate 934 downwards.
GATCGATCCGGAGTTGCTGGGGCGGCTGCGCAACGACCTGGTGGCGACGCTGCTGGTCGCCCTGATTACCGTGACCCTGACCACCCTTTGCCTGTATCCCATCATCCTGGCGCTGAACCGCGACGTGGTGCGACGCTCGCGCGACCTGCTCGCCGGCAACATCGAGCTGATGGAAGTCATCGGCTCCGCGGTCGCCAAGCGCGACTCGGCCACCAGCATGCACAACTATCGCGTCGCCACCTACGCGGTAAGGCTGGGGGAAGCCCTTGACCTCGGGCGCGACCAGATGTGCGACCTGATCGCCGGCGCCTTTCTCCATGACGTCGGCAAGATCGGCATCAGCGACAGCATCCTGCTCAAGCCCACCGAGCTCGACCCGCAGGAATCGGAAATCATGAAAACGCACGTTTCGCTGGGCGTCGATATCCTCAAGAAGTCCAACTGGCTGCTCAAGGCGCGCGCCGTGGTCGAATTCCACCATGAGAAGTTCGACGGCAGCGGGTACAACAAGGGGCTCGCCGGCGAGGACATTCCGCTCATCGCCCGCATCTTCGCCGTGGTCGATGTATTCGACGCATTGACCTCGATGCGCCCCTACAAGGATGCGCATTCGTTTACCGATGCCATTGCGGCAATCGCACAGGGGGCTGGCAGCCATTTCGACCCGCGGCTGGCGCAAGCCTTTTGTGCCATCGCCGAGCCGCTTTATCGCGAAACCCGCGACGTCCCGGAAGCGGAGGTCGAACTGCGCCTGCAGGAAATCATAAGGAAGTACTTCTTCGCGGCGGCCTGAGCAAACAGGCTGCCGGGCATAGTGCTGTCAGGCAGCTTCCAGTCTTGCCACCGCGAGTGCCAGCCACTTGATGCCGGCGGCGCCGAAATTCACCTGCACGCGGGCATCGTTGCCGCCGCCTTCGGCGTTGATGATGACGCC
>CAZGQB010000246.1:0-3826 GCA_964527055.1 uncultured Sulfuritalea sp. | reverse complement strand
GGCCGGGCAGGGCCGTCCCGGCGTGGTAGTGATCCAGGAATGGTGGGGGCTCAACGACCAGATCTGCGGCGTCGCCGACCGCTTCGCCCGCGCCGGGTTCAATGCCCTCGCGCCCGACCTTTACCAGGGCCGCGTCACGCAACAGCCGGACGAAGCCACCCATTTGATGAGCGGCCTCGATTTTCCCGGTGCGACGCACCAGGACATTCGCGGCGCGGTCGATCATCTTGCGGGCCTCGGTGGCAAGGTTGCCGCGATGGGTTTCTGCATGGGTGGCGCGCTGACCATTGGCGCCGCCGTGCATCTGCCGAAGCTCGCGGCCGCGGTGTGTTTCTATGGCATCCCGCCCAGGGAATTTGCCGACCCGGCCAACATCCGGATTCCCTTCCAGGGCCATTTCGCCAGCAGGGACGACTGGTGCACGCCGGCGGCGGCCGGCGCGCTCGAAGCCGCCATGCGCGCCGCCGGAAATCCGCCGGAGCTGTACCGCTACGAGGGCGACCACGCCTTCTTCAACGAGCGCCGCGCCGACGTCTATGACGCCGATGCCGCCGGCCTGGCCTGGGAACGCACGGTGGCCTTCCTCAACAAACATCTCGCCTGATCCATGCCATCTCCCGAACTGACACCCGCCGACTGGGTGAACATCAGCCTCACCGAGGCGATGCTGGCGCGCGACGGTCCCCCGCTCTACGTCGCGGCCAAACTCGGTTGCGTCGCGGCGGTGCGGGTGATGTGCGAGGCCGGGACCAATGTCGAAGTGCTCGGCCCGCACAGGGAGCGCCCGCTGCACGCCGCCGCCGCGGGCGGCCATGAAAGCATCGCGGCGACGCTGGTCAGCGCCGGCTGTGATGTCGATGCCCAGGACCAGGACGGCAACACGGCACTGATCACGGCGATCCTCCATGGCCATCCCGCCCCGGTCGAACTGCTGCTGGCGGTCGGTGCCGACATCGAGATTGCCCGGCTCGACGGCATGACCGCGATCCACATCGCGCAACTGCCGGGCACGCCCAAGGCCATCTACGAATTGATCATGCTCGGCCAGGAGGAGATCTGAAACAGGACGCCGCGTGCCGTGGCGGCTGCACTTTCGGGTGGCAAACCAGATGAAGGCCGGCGCATGAAGCTCTACCTTGCCGGGCCGGATGTGTTCCGCCCCGATGCCGCGGCCTGGGCCGGCCGGGTGCGCGACCTGTGCCGCGCCGCCGGGCACGAAGCCCTGATCCCGCAGGACGACGACATCCCGGCGGCGGCCGCCGCCATCTACCGCAGCAACCTGCAGCGCATCGCCGCGGCCGACTTGGTGCTGGCCAACCTCAACGCGTTTCGCGGCGACGAGCCGGACTCGGGCACCTGTGTCGAAATCGGCTACGCGCTGGCGCTGGGCAAGACCGTGATCGGCTACGCCGACGACCTGCGGCCTTTGCGCGAGCGCCTGTGCGCCAGCGGGCCGGGCGCCGACGGGCGCTGGCGTGATGCGGCCGGCCACGCCGTCGAGGATTTCGGCCTGCCGTTGAACCTGATGCTGGCGGTGCCCCTGCCGCTGGTGCAGGGCGACGTGGCGGCGGCGCTGCAGGCATTGCCGCCAGGTACAGGTAGCCCGTGAAATCCGTAGGCGTGATCGGCGTCGGCAACATGGGCCTGCCGATGGTCAAGGCCCTGCGCCGCGCCGGTTTCGAGGTCGTCGCGCGCGATCTGCGGCCCGCGGCGGAAGCGGCGGCGCTCGCCGCCGGCGCACGGCTGGCGACCAGCGCCCGCGAACTGGCGGCGCAATGCGAAATGATCCTGGTCGTGGTGGTCGATGCCGGCGAAATCGAGGATGCCCTGTTCCGCGAAGCAGAACCCGCCGCCGCCGGCTGGCGGCCGGATACGGTGGTCGCCCTGTGCAGCACCATCGCCCCGGAAGATGCCGGGCGGCTTGCCGCACGGATCGAGGCCGCCGGCGCTGCGGTGCTGGATGCGCCGGTCTCGGGCGGGCCGCTGCGTGCCGAGCAGGGGCAACTGGCGCTGATGCTGGCCGGCGCGGAGGCCGTGCTGGCGCGTGCCGAGCCGGTGCTGGCGGCGCTGGCCGACAGACGTTTCCGCATTTCCGCGCGGCCGGGCGACGGCGCGCGCATGAAGCTGGTGAACAACCTGCTGGCCGGGATCAACCTCGCCGCGGGCGCCGAGGTGCTGGCCATGGGCCGGCACCTCGGCCTCGACCCACAGCTGATGCTGGACGTGATCGGCGCCAGTTCCGGGCAGAGCTGGATCGTCGCCGATCGAATGCCGCGCGCCTTCGCCGGCGACTTCGCGCCGCGCGCCCACGCCCGCATCCTGCACAAGGACGTCGGGCTGGGATTGGCGATGGCGGCGGCTGCCGGCTGTGACCCGAGCTTCGGCGAGCGCGCGCTGGCGCTGTTCGCGGAAACCCTGGAGCGCGGCTGGGGTGCCGAGGACGATGCCGTGTTGCTGCGCACCGCGGCTGCGAAGATCGCCGGACGGGATCCGGACTGAGGTCGGGCCGGGGCGGCCTCAGGGCGCTGTTGGCGCCATCCTGGTTTCCGGCGCGATGCGGGTGTTCTCGCCGTCGACGATCAGCCACGCTTCACCGTCCTGCAAGGTGCATTGCAACTGCATGCCGCGCGCGGCCAGGGCCGCCAGGGCGCGGGAATCCTCTGGCGACAGGTTGATGACCGTGAGATTGTCCTGCCGTTGCAGCGCTGCCTGGTTCTGCTGCCACCACATGTCGGCGACGCGGCCGCCGTAGTTCACGACGACGACCTGGCGGGCGCGGGCGCAGGCGCGGCGGATGCGCTTTTCGTCGGGCAGGCCGACTTCGATCCAGAGTGCGATGGCGCCGGTGAGGTCCTTGCGCCACAGGTCGGGTTCGTCTTCGGCGGACAGGCCCTTGCCGAAGGCCAGGGCGGAGTCGGCGTACATGGCGAATGCCAGCACCCGGACCATCATGCGCTCGTCGGTTTCCGACGGATGGCGGGCAACGGTCAGGGCATGGTTCTGGTAGTAATTGCGGTCCAGGTCGGCGATCTGGAGTTCCGCCTTGAAGATGGTGGATTTGAGGGCCATGGCGGTTCGTGAAAAGTGGGCTACATTAAACTACAGATTGGCCGCTGGACAGCGAAGGCCGGCGAATCGGACGGACGCAACATGGTCGTGCCCGGATTCGATTTGACATTGCGCGCGCGGAGGCATACATTGAATTCGCGTTCGACTTGAAGGCATCTTCGGGAGGAACTTAGCGCTGAACCAAAATTCGCGACCTAGTGTTTTACCCCTTGATTCGGAGTCTTGCTGACTCCAGCCCGATGGGCAGCGCCGATTTGAGTCTCAGCTTGCGGGCGCATTAAAAATTCAGCTAAAGCGTCAAGCGAAAAGCCCCTTTTGGTGATCCTGCCGAACGGGCTTTTCGCCGTTTGATGGGCCTTGCGCCGCAGGTGGGGCTGCGGAATACCCGCCGGACCTGTTCCTTGAATGAATCAGTAGTCGCCGTGCCGCCGGCACCGACTTTCATGGAGGTTTGCGTCTTCGGTCCATGCCGGGCTACATCGACTGCGGCGTTTTTGCAATTTCGGCCCGGATTCATTCCGTCGTGAGCCGAATCAAGCGCGGATGTGGTTAGCGCGATGATCAGTAGATAACCATATAAAGTTAATGTAGATTATTAATAAATAACCATAATAATTTGACTATATTGTTTTTTATTTATCTTCTTGTGCTGGTCCGAGATTTGCACTTGATCCTCCGTAATCAGGTCCGAACGTGGCTTGACTCTTGGAGGGGACAGCAGACATGGGCAACATGAACGATATTTTCGACACCAGCC
>CAZGQB010000245.1:0-3833 GCA_964527055.1 uncultured Sulfuritalea sp. | reverse complement strand
GGAAAGATGGGTCCGGGCGGTAAAAACCACCCCAACTCGTTCCCGGGTACTCAAGCGATAAAGGCTTGGCCGTTCTAGCCAAACCTTCGATGTATGCATCAAATCGGCGAACCATGATTTCGCCAGTTTTGCGCCTCTCCGCACTGGAGGTGGCATCAACGATTTCAGTATTTTCTTTAGCTGAGTCAAGCCTTACCCCATTTTCTCGGCGTTTCTGCTTGTACGCGGAACGCGCACACGACTCCACTTGCAAGGAGGTGCATTTTCGCGACCGCATACACCGATCTATACCAATCGTGCTATCTATGCGTCATTGAGACTACAGGAAAGCGCGAATCCTGTCCATTAGCGTACCGGTCAGTCCGGGTCTGGCTTGAATCCCGCCCGCCCCGAATTCAATAAAGTCGGCGCTGACACTACGGCGCAAGTCCGCCTATCCACGGGTCGCGCTGAATCGGACGTCGCACCGGCATCGTTAATTCCGCATTATTGCGTCGCGCGAACACGGCAATGCTTTTCAGATCTCACATCAAGAGGTTGAATTACCGATAAAAAGCAGGGCAATTCAAATTCACGGGGAGGAAATTTATGTATATCATCCAAAATCGAATAGGACGTTTTATTCTGTCGGGGGCGTATTCGAAAAGGCGGGGTACTTTGAGCCTGCCGAGTCCTGGACCGGGTGACTGATGATCTGATTCCATTACGGAACTTGTTCTCAAGTCGACAGCATTTCAGGGGGTATCCCATGTCGGACATATCGCAAATCGAATCCAAAACCCGCTGGACTTTTGTCCTGGCGCCATTGATCGTGACAGTGTTGCTCACGGGTTGCCTGTCCGGTTGTCTCTCGGGCGGCGGTGGCGGTTCGAACGCGGGTGCAACTGGTGGTGCTCCCGTTGTCCCCCCTCCTGTTGTGACTCCGAATCCGATTACCAAATTTGAAGCTGCCGCAGTCCCGGGCAACGTGACCATTACCTCGGCCAACACGCTGGCGGCGGGCGCCATTGTCGTCATCAGCGGAACAACCAGTTACAACGGCACTTTCACGGTCGTCAGCGCGACCGCCACCACTTTCGACATTACCGCAGCTTTTGTCGCCGACGATGCAACCGGTGTATGGATCGCCGGCGGCGGTTTGATCGTCGGTTGTACCACCACAGGCGCCGGCATCACCCTCCCGGCCATGACGACTGTGGCAAGCCGTTTCACGGGCGTTGCGCCGCTGTCCGTGTTTTTCGATGCCACAGCCACTACTGGTACAGGTCCCGTCACGCAGCCCTTCAGCGAACTGCAATATACATGGAACTTTGGCGATCCGGCGGGTGGCGCGACCTGGGCCTACGGGACGGGTTACAACAACTCGAAGAACATTGGATCGGGCCCGATAGCGGCTCATGTGTTCGAGACGCCGGGAACCTATACCGTGATACTGGCCGTTACGGACGGGGTTAACACGGTATCGAATGCCTGCATGCAGATCGCGGTGCAGGACCCCAATGTCGTGTACGCTGGCACAGCCACCCGCTGCTATTCAACAACTGGCAGTTTTGCGGGCTGTCCCGCAGGTGCCGCCCAGGTCACCGATGCTGCCGGGGATTTTGACGCCGCTGTTGTTGCCGGTCTGGCGACCGGGCGGCGATTGCTGTTCAATCGCGGAGAAACTTGGTTTACTTCGACTCCCGCCGCGATGGATGTCGATGGCCCATGGACTATCGGTGCGTATGGGGCGGGCGCCAAGCCAGTGATTCAATGGGTCGGTGGAGGCAGAATTCTTGCCTTCGCCGGAAACGGGTCAAACTCTTTCAAGGATGCCCGGGTCATGGACCTGAAGATAGATGGTACCAATCCAGTTTCGGTTGTCACCGGCGTGGATTTCTTAGGGGCATTCGCTCAAATTACATTTGTGCGTTTCGACTGCACAGGGGTAAACAACTGCTTTACGCAATCGGCTACTAAACCTGGACTTACTGCGATCTGGGATCAATTCACCGTGGTGGACTCCAACATCAGTCCGACACAGGGAGGGGGGGGGGGGAATGGCATGTTCCTGAACTCGTCACGGGCCGCCGTGTTAGGCAATCTTTTTGATAACAACCTTACTGGTGAGCACAATTTTAGGGCAATGCATTGGAACAAGCTTCTCGTTTCATCGAATACTTTCCAAAACCCGAATGCTACCAAGGCAAATCTGACCCTGAGAGGGTCGACTTGGTACGCTGCCTTTGGGCCAATCCCGCCGGGAACTTACTCGATCTACGGAGTCGTTTCCGACAACAAGTTTGCTGGTGCAGCGGGAGTTGCCGTTCCAGTCAATACGTCGATTGATGCAGCTTTCGAAGCCCGGACGAGGTTTCTCATATTCGAGCGGAACTGGTGGACAAACCAGCTTTCCGCAACCGTGGGCTTGAGTCTCAATTCCAGTTTCACGACCATTAGAAACAATATCATTGACATGAGTGCCTCGGCGGGTGGTCAGTGCATCGATATCAGCAATAACGGCGATACCCAAGCGCCGACTGATAATTGGATTTACAACAACACCTGTTATGCAAATCAGGCAGCTGCAGCGCAAGTTTATGGCGTTAGATTGTTCATCGGAGCCACGAATACCACGCTGAAAAATAATTTGATGTATGCGCCGAACGCGACGGCCGCGTTCGTGATAAACAATTTCTTAGGTGTCGGTACGGTAGGTGCAAGCGGCACATTCGGCAATTCGTCCGATGTCCAAGCCAAGACCATAAGTCCAAATTTTGTCAGTGGCGCACCTGCTGTACCACTGGATTTCAAGATAACTGGGGCTAGCTATGCCTTGGGAACGGGCGTCGCGGTCCCGGTATGGACTGATTTCTTCGGGGTAACAAACACCGCGCCCTGGGACGGTGGTGCGGTGAGGCATTAAGAGCTTATCCGTAAATAACATATAATGACTTTCCATACGCGCCAACCGCGTGTGGAGAGAAGATGGCAAAAGCGAAAGCATGGGAAGTCACTGATGAATTTTGGAGTCGTGTCGAGCCACTGATTCCGGTACGTCAGAGAGTGGCGGATCAGACCTACACCCGAAAGAGTGGTGGTGGGCGCAAGCCCAAAGATCCCCGTCTTGTATTTGAAGGTATCGTTTTCGTTCTGAGAACCGGCTGCCAGTGGAAGGCGCTTCCCGCTGAACGTTACGGTAGCGCCAGTGCGATTCATGCCCGCTTTTTGGAGTGGGAGAAAGCCGGAGTCTTTGAAGCGCTGTGGAAATTAGGCCTGGCCGAGTACGACGAGTTTGAAGGCATCGCCTGGCGATGGCAAAGCATTGACGGGGCGATGATGAAAGCGCCGCTGGCTCAGGAAAGCGTAGGGCCCAATCCAACGGACCGGGGGAAAAAATGGGAGCAAGCGCCACTTGCTGGTGGACGGTCGTGGCGTCCCGTTGTCGCTCGTCGTGACCGGGGCCAACCGGCATGATGTTTCGCAGGTCGAAGCTGTGCTCAACGCCATCGTGGTCGAGCGTGCCAATCCACCCCTGAGGCGCAACAAGCATTTGTGTGCGGATGCAGGCTACACCGGCGCTCCCGCGCTGGAGGTCATCGAGAAACATGGATACATCCCTCATGTCAAAGGGCGAGGACAGGAGGCCGGCGAGCTCAAACGTAACCCCGAGAAGAAGGCAAGACGCTGGGTCGTCGAGGTGACACACAGTTGGTTCAACCCACTGCTGTCCGGTTAAATCGTGAATAGATTCAGTTGGTTGCACGGTACGCCCTCTGGAAGAATGTACTCGCTGGCTGGAAAGGCTTGCTGCAAGGGCATCTTCTCGAAAAGGGTGACCGACAAAATCTGTA
>CAZGQB010000244.1:0-3834 GCA_964527055.1 uncultured Sulfuritalea sp. | reverse complement strand
CTCGGCGACCTTCTTCGTCGCCCTGCTCGACTTCTCGGTTCCCGGCGAGCTCGGCACGTTCATCGACGAAAAGCAGATCGCATTCCTCGAAAAGAAGATGTCGGAGCGGGGCTTCATGGAGGGCTCGGAAATGGCCGGCACCTTCAACATGCTGCGCTCCAACGACCTGATCTGGTCTTTCGTGGTCAACAACTACCTGATGGGCAAGGATCCCTTCCCCTTCGACCTGCTCTACTGGAATTCCGATTCCACGCGCATGCCCTATGCGATGCACAGCTACTACCTGCGCAACATGTACCTCGAGAACAAGCTGCGCGAACCCGGCGGCATCACCCTGCTCGACACGCCGATCGACCTCGCCAAGGTCAAGACGCCGTGCTACTTCATTTCCACCATCGAAGACCACATCGCGCCCTGGCGCGGCACCTACCTCGGCGCCACCGCGCTGGGCGGCCCGATACGTTTCGTGCTGGGCGGTTCGGGGCACATCGCCGGCATCGTGAACCCGCCGTCGGCCAACAAGTACGGCTACTGGACCAACGAGGCGAAGGCGTTTCCGGAAACCCCGGACGCGTGGTTCGAGGGCGCCAGACAGAACGAAGGATCCTGGTGGCCCGACTGGCAGAAGTGGGTCACCGGCCTCGATGGTGCCAAGGTCCCGGCCCGCGACCCGGCCAAGGGCAAGCTCAAGGTGCTGGAAGACGCGCCGGGGTCCTTCGTCAAGTTCCGCCTGGATTCGCAAAAGAAGGCGAAGTGACGGAGGTTGCTCCGAATCCCTGTGGGGCCGACTTCAGTCGGGCAATCCAACGCCTAGCCGACTGAAGTCGGCCCCACAATCCAGGCAATGGAGCAAGCTTCAGCCGCGGCACGGCGCGTGGTGCTCGACACCAATGTGCTGGTCTCGCTCTACGTGTTCGCCGACAGCCGCTTCGCGCCGCTGCGGGCGCGGATCGAACGCGGCGAGTGGCGGGCGATCACCAACGAGCCCTGCTTCGGCGAGTTCCGCCGCGTGCTGGGCTATCCGCTGTTCGCGCTGACCGACGCGCAACAGCAAGGCGCGCTGGCCGCCTATGCCGCAAGCGCCCTGCAGCATCGCGGCGCGGCGCCGGCGACGGCCGCCGCCCTGCCGCGCTGCAAGGATCGCGACGACCAGAAATTCCTCGAGCTGGCCCGCGACAGCGCGGCAGACTGGCTGGTCACGGCGGACCAGGCCCTGCTGCGCCTGGCGCGGCGCGATCGGCTGCGCGGCCTGTTCCGCATCCTCACCCCGGAAGCGGCGCTGGAGGAAGCCTGAAGCGCGCGGCGGAATGAAGAAGTCGGCGCCGGCGCCACGGCGAATCCCGTCACCGAAATCGGTCGCTCCCGGCGTGACGGCTTTTCGCATAACATCGCCAAAGCCTCCAGGGTTGCCCATCGCCATGTCCTCGAATTCCGGTTCGCAAGGTTTCGCCCGCATCGTCCTGTGCCTGTCGCTGTCGCTGGTACCGGCCATGGCGGCGGTCGACGCCGCCGGCGCCGAACCGCGCAAGGCCAGGACGCAAACCGCCAAGCCCAAGTCGGCCAAGCCGGTCAAACCACCCGCCACGAAACAGAAAGCGCGGGATGCCGCAGCGGAACCACTTGATGCAGTCACCGAACTCGAGATCATCAACGGCGAGGCGCTTGCCATGAACCGGGCGCTGGCTGCCGATCCCGACAGCACGGAGGTCCGGCAAAAGCTTGCCCTGCTCGCGCTGCGTGCGGCGCGCGCCGCGGAGCGCGCGCTCTCGCGCGGCGACGACGAGCTGACCGCCGCCTATCGCGAACAGTTCCGCAGCCACTTCGCCGCAACCCGTCCCGGCCTCGAAGCCATGGCCGGACGCGGCATCGGCGCCGCCGAGTTCGCCCTCGGCGTGCTCGATCTGCACGGCATGCTGGGCGAACGCGATGTCGCACGCGCCTGCGCGCACTTCGCCGCGGCGCTCGACAAGGGCTTCGGCGGTGCCCGCTACCGCCACGCCCGGTGCATCGAGGAAAAGGCGCCGGAACGCGCCCTGGCGCTGATGCGGGAAGCCGCCGACGGCGGACATGTCGGCGCCATCGAACAACTCGGTCGCATCTGCCTCGAAGCGACCCCGCCCGACGTGGCCTGTGCCCAGGCCCGCCTGGAACGCGCGGCGCGCGAAGGCCGCCTGAGTGCCACCACGCTGCTGGGCTGGATGCAAGCCGAAGGCATCGGCGGCAAGGCGGACCCGGCGCGTGCCGCGGGCTACTACCGCGAGGCCGCCGGGAAGGGCGACACCACGGCACGCAACAACCTGGGCGAGCTTTACGAGCGCGGGCGCGGCGTCGGGCAGGATCCTGCCAAGGCCTTCGACCACTACCTGCTGGCGGCGCTCGCGGGTTTCCCGCCGGCCCAGTTCAACCTCGGCCGGCTCTTCGCGACCGGACAGGGTACGGCCAGGGACCTCGAGCAAGCCCGGCGCTGGCTGGGTGAGGCGGCCAAGGCGGGGATTGCCCCGGCGCGGCTGCTGCTCGACCGCCTCGACAAGGAAGCGGCGGCAAAATAACCCCGACCTGTCCCGCACCCGGACTTCCGCAAGCAGTTCCACCGGGGGCTGCCGCCCCCGCGTCCCGCGCGGGGCTTTGCCTGCCGGTAATTCCGCTGCGCGAGCCGGCAATAAAAACGGGCGCCGCGAAGGGCGCCCGATGAAGAACCGCAGGAGAGGGAGGTGATCCTGCGGGTGCCCCTTGCTCGCGCAAGGGGCGAGGAGACGGATCAGTTGTGGTAGGCCGATTCGCCGTGCGAGGTGATGTCCAGACCCTCGCGCTCTTCGTCTTCCGGCACGCGCAGGCCGACGACGATATCGACGATCTTGTAGCAGATGAAGGCGACCGTACCGGACCAGACCAGGGTCACGCCGACGCCGGTGGCCTGGATGATGACCTGGCCCATGATGTCGTAGTTGTCCGCGACCTTGTTCGCCACGTAGTCGTAGATGCCGCTGCCGCCCAGGCTGGGGGCCGCGAACACGCCGGTGAGCAGCGCGCCGAGGATGCCGCCGACGCCATGCACGCCGAACACGTCGAGCGAGTCGTCGGCGCCGAGCAGCTTCTTCAGGCCATTGACGCCCCACAGGCAGACCACGCCGGCCGCGAGGCCGATGATCAGGGCGCCGACCACGCCGACGAATCCGGCCGCCGGGGTAATCGCCACGAGACCCGCCACGGCGCCGGAGGCCGTGCCCAGCATCGAAGGCTTGCCCTTGACCAGCCACTCCGTCACCATCCAGGAGGTCGCCGCCATCGCGGTCGCCAGCCAGGTATTGACGAAGGCCAGCGCCGCCGTGCCGTTGGCTTCCAGCGCCGAGCCGGCGTTGAAACCGAACCAGCCGAACCACAGCAGCGAGGCGCCGATCATGGTCATGGTCAGCGAGTGCGGCGCCATCGAGTCCTTGCCGTAGCCGACGCGCTTGCCGACCAGGTAGGCGCCGATCAGGCCGGCGATCGCGGCGTTGATGTGCACCACGGTACCGCCGGCGAAGTCGAGCGCACCCTTCTGGAACAGGTAGCCGGCGGTGGCGGTGGCCTTCTCCGCGGCTTCCGCCGTGGTGTAGGCATCCGGGCCGGTCCAGTACCAGACCATGTGCGTCATCGGCAGGTAGCTGAAGCTGAACCACAGCACCATGAACAGCAGCACCGCGGAGAACTTGATGCGCTCGGCGAAGGCGCCGACGATCAGGCCGCAGGTGATGGCGGCGAAGGCGCCCTGGAAGGCGACGAAGATCAGCTCGGAGACAACCACGCCCTTGCTGAAGGTGGCGGCCACCGAATCCGGCGTGATGCCCTTGAGGA
>CAZGQB010000243.1:0-3864 GCA_964527055.1 uncultured Sulfuritalea sp. | reverse complement strand
GCAAGGCCGGAGCCGATCGCGGTGCCGGCGAGTTCGAGGAGATCGAGTGGGAGGAGGCGTTCAGTACGCTTGCCGAACGCCTCGGGAAAATCCGCGCTACCGATCCGAAGAAGTTCGCCCTGTTCACCGGCCGCGACCAGATGCAGGCGCTGACCGGCATGTTCGCGCGCCAGTTCGGCACGCCCAACTATGCGGCGCACGGCGGCTTCTGTTCGGTGAACATGGCCGCCGGCATGATCTACACCATCGGCGGCTCGTTCTGGGAATTCGGCGGCCCGGACCTCGACCGCGCCAAGCTGTTCGTCATGATCGGCACCGCCGAGGACCACCATTCCAACCCGCTGAAGATCGCGCTGTCGAAGTTCAAACGCGACGGCGGCCGTTTCATTTCGATCAATCCGGTGCGTACCGGCTATTCCGCGATCGCCGACGAATGGGTGCCGATCCGCCCCGGCACGGATGGCGCCCTGCTGCTGGCCATCATCCACGAGATCATCGCCACCGGCTTGTACGACCGGGAGTTCCTGGTCCAGTACAGCAATGCGGGGCAACTGATCAACGTCGATGAGGCGAACGACGAGTTCGGTTTTTTCGTGCGGACCGAAGTGCCGACCGAGGAAGCCTGTTATGAACCGCAGGACAAGCTGTGGTGGGACCGCGGCAGCAATCGGGCGGTGGTGACCCACACGCCCGGTGCCGACCCCTTCCTGCTTGGCGAGTTCACTCTGAAGGACGGTACCCCGGTCAAGCCGGCCTTCCAGTTGCTGCACGAACGCGTCAGGGATTACACCCCGGAGTGGGCCAGCCAGATCACCGGCATCCCGGCCGAGGTGATTCGTCGCCTGGCGCACGAAATGGGTGTCACGGCGCGCGACCAGAAGATCGAACTGCCGATCGCCTGGACCGATTCCTGGGGCAATGAACACGACACGGTGACCGGCAACCCGGTGGCCTTCCACGCCATGCGCGGCCTGGCGGCGCACAGCAACGGCTTCCAGACCATACGCGCGATGTCGATACTGATGTCGCTCTTGGGCACCATCGACCGGCCCGGCGGCTTCCGCCACAAGGCGCCCTTCCCGCGGCCGATCCCGCCCTGCGCGCGCACGCCCAACGATCCGCGCGCCGTGCAGCCCAACCGGCCGCTCGACGGCATGGCGCTGGGCTGGCCCTCCGACCCCGACGACCTCTTCGTCAACGACGACGGCAGCCCGGTGCGGATCGACAAGGCCTTCTCCTGGGAATATCCGCTGTCGGTGCATGGCCTGATGCACAACGCCATCACCAATGCCTGGCGCGGCGACCCTTACCGCATCGACACGCTGCTGATCTTCATGGCCAACATGGCCTGGAACTCGACCATGAATGCGGTCGAGGTGCGCAAGATGCTGAACGACAAGGCCGAGGATGGCGAGTACAAGATTCCCTTCCTCGTCGTCTGCGATGCCTTCCATTCGGAGATGACGGCCTTCGCCGACCTGATCCTGCCGGATACCACCTACCTTGAGCGCCATGACGTGATGTCCATGCTCGACCGGCCGATCTCGGAGTTCGATGGCCCGGTCGATTCGGTGCGCGTTCCGGTGGTGCCGGTGTCGGGCGACTGCAAGCCTTTCCAGGAAGTGTTGATCGAACTCGGCACGCGCCTCAAGCTGCCGGCCTTCGTCACCAAGGAGGGCGCACGCAAGTTCCGCGACTATCCGGATTTCGTCGTCAATTGGGAATCCGAGCCGGGTTCCGGCATCGGCTTCCTCGCCGGCTGGCGCGGCAAGGGCGGCGAGAAATCCCTGCGCGGCGAGCCGAACCCGAACCAGTGGGAAATGTACAAGAAGAACAACTGCGTCTTCCACTACGAGTTGCCCAAGTCCTACCAGTACATGCGTAACTGGAACAAGGGCTACCTCGAATGGTCACAACGCAACCGCATCACGCGCTACGCCGAGCCGATCCTGATCCACATTTATTCCGAAGTCCTGCAGCGCTTTCGCGGCGCCGCGCAGGGCAAAGGCCTGACGCGCAAGCCGCCCGAGCATCTGAAGAAGAGGGTCGAGACCTATTTCGATCCGCTGCCCTTCTACTACGATCCGCTTGAAGCGCAGCTCACCGACCGGCACAAGTACCCTCTGGCGGCGGTGACGCAGCGGCCGATGGCGATGTACCACTCCTGGGATTCGCAGAACGCCTGGCTGCGCCAGATCCACACCCACAACTACCTTTATGTCAATGCGCAGACGGCGCGCCAGCAGGGCATCGATGACGGTGACTGGATCTGGGTCGAATCGCAGTGGGGCAAGGTCAAGTGCATGGCGCGCCATTCCGAGGCGGTGGAGCCCGGCACGGTGTGGACCTGGAACGCGATCGGCAAGGCTGCCGGGGCCTGGAACCTGACGCCCGACGCCAACGAGTCGCAGAAGGGCTTCCTGCTCAACCACCTGATTTCGGAAGAATTGCCCGGCAGCGGCGGACGCATATCCAATTCGGACCCGATCACCGGCCAGGCCGCGTGGTATGACGTGCGGGTGAAAATTTATAAAGTCGGCGCCGGCGAGACGGCGGTGACTTCGCCGCAGTTCGAGACCATGAAACCTTATCCGGGCATGAAGACGCGCGCCAGCATCCTGGCTTATATCGGGACCTTGCTCAAGTGAACCGAGAGACCAAAACCATTAGCCACAGAGAACACAGAGGGCACAGAGAAAGGCAAACAAGGTTTTCCTCTGTGATCTCTGTGTCCTCTGTGGCCAACAAAGGTTTTGCCTTATGACCCAGCTCGCGTTGGTCATCGACCTCAACGTCTGCGTCGGTTGCCAGGCCTGCGTGACTTCCTGCAAGGAGTGGAACACCTCCGGGGAAGCGGGGCCGATGGGCGACCAGAATCCCTATGGCGCCGATCCGACCGGCACCTTCTTCAATCGCGTGCAGACCTTCGAGGTGGGAGAGTTTCCCAACACCGAAACCGTGCATTTCCCCAAGTCCTGCCTGCATTGCGAAGATCCGCCCTGCGTCCCGGTGTGCCCGACGGGCGCTTCCTACAAGCGCAAGGAGGACGGCATCGTCCTCGTCGATTACGACAAGTGCATCGGCTGCAAGTACTGCTCGTGGGCCTGTCCCTACGGCGCGCGCGAACTCGACGAGCAGCAGCGTGTGATGAAGAAATGCACGCTCTGCGTCGATCGCATCTACGACATGACGATGGCGCCGGAAGACCGCAAGCCTTCCTGCGTCAAGGCCTGCCCGACCTCGGCGCGCCTGTTCGGCGACATTCATGATCCCGAATCGGAAGTCTCGGTGGCCATTCGCGAGTCCGGTGGTTATGCCCTGATGCCGGAGTGGGGTACGCATCCGGCCAACCATTACCTGCCGCGGCGCAAGACCCGGATCAAGATCCACGAGGACGAGCTCGAGCGCGCCGACAATCCGCTCAAGGTCGATCGCCAGTTGCCGCGTCCGGCGATGGACGAGCCGACCCTCGACGACGTCACCACCTGGTAAGCGGACACGACATGCATCCCGCGTTCTCCGTCATCTTCCTCACCACCCTCATCGGCGCCGCCCAGGGCCTGTTCCTCGCCCTGTTCACCGCGCAGTCCTACGCCGCCTTCAAGTTGTTGCCGCAACCGGATGCCCACGCCTTTTATGGGCAAGGCAGCCTTCTGGCGCTGCTGTTGCTGGTGGCCGGTCTGGTTGCCTCGTTTTTTCATCTCGGCCATCCCGAGCGTGCCTGGCGCACCGCGACCAAGTGGCGCACCTCGTGGCTTTCGCGCGAGGTGATCGTGCTGCCGGCCTTCATGGGCGTGGTTTTTCTGTATGGCCTGGCGCACTGGCTGGACTGGCATCCGGTGCTGATGACCCTGCCCGGCGGGC
>CAZGQB010000242.1:0-3878 GCA_964527055.1 uncultured Sulfuritalea sp. | reverse complement strand
CGCAACGAAATGCGGCTGATCGTGACCAAGACCGGCAAGCGCTGGCGCTGCATCCGCAGCATCGAGGCGACCCGGCAGGGGGCGGCGGCACGCGAAGCCTATGGTCGCCAGATTTCGGAAATCAACAAGGCCGAGTCCAAAAGCCGCGCGCAGCGACTCAACAACCTCCTGCAGGAAAAGTAGTCGGCGTGGCCGGATCGCCTTCCGAAAAACTCGACCGCATCGTCGCCGACGCACGCCGTGCGGCGGAAGCGCGCGAGCTTGGGTATCGCGAGCAGGCCCTGAAAATCTATCCCTGGATCTGCGGCCGCTGCGCCCGCGAGTTCAACCGCAGCAACCTGCGCGAGTTGACCGTGCATCACCGCGATCACAACCACCAGAACAATCCCTCGGACGGCAGCAACTGGGAACTGCTCTGCCTGTACTGCCATGACAACGAGCACCAGCGGCAGCTCGAAGCGGGCAACGGGTCGGCGGATGGGCGCGGAAATGGCCCGGCAGCCACCCACTCGCCATTCACGAAGCTCAAGACGTTGCTGGAATCGAAGAAAAGCTAGCCGACCGACGGATTGAAGACCGGGTCAGGCCCCGTCTTCGCCCGACTGCATGGAAGGCGCGGCTCACTCCCCGTTCAAATCCCCCGGGGGCACGGCAACCGGTGCCAGCGCTGCCGGTTCTCGCCGCTCGGGTGTGCTCTGCCTGTCTAGCCAGTTGAGCACCTGCCGTGCCTGAGCGATGCCCTTGCCCTCGGCCTGAAGGAGCAAAGAGCGCGCTCTCGACGGATCTTTTTTGCCCCCTGCACCAATCGCCAACAACCTGCCGGCGTTGAACTGGGCGGAAGGCAGCCCCTGTTCCGCCGCGCTCAGGTACCAGCGCAGGGCCTCCTCCGGATTGGCTACTGCGCCGCGTCCCATTTCAATGAGCTCGCCAAGATTGTTCTGCGCGTCGGGATCTCCTTGGTCGGCTGCCAGCCGGTACAGACGGGCCGCCCTGGATTCGTCAACCGACCCGCCGTGGCCGTTCATCATCAGGTAGGCAAGCAGCGTCTGCGAACGCGGCCGGCCCTGGCTGGCGGATTGCGCCAGCCAGGTGCGGGCGCATGCGTAGTCCGAGGCTGTCGCACCGAATTCCCCCAGGCATCGACGCCCCATCCATTCCTGCGCAGTCGAGTGTCCCCTCACCGCGGAGCGCTCCATTTCCAACCAGGCCCGGTCAGAAGAGATCTTCATCAGGCATTGGGCAGCATGCCAACCGGAGGAGGCCAACTGCTCGGCGGCGATAAGAAACTCCACGCACGACTTGTTCCCATCCTTTGCAAGCAACAAGCCTCGCCCAAGAAGAAAACCTGTTGCTTGGCGCGCCTTAACATCTCCATCCAGCGCCATCTTCTGTACGCGCCATCCCGTGTCATGCAGGCCCGTAGTCAATTTCCGCGTGAGTTCGCTGACCTTCCCGGTATTGCCTGCTGCCTCCGCACGCAACAGGTTGTCGGTCACGGTCACGGTAATGCGTGCCAGACGTTCCCGGGCGGCTGTATCGCCAGGATTGTCCATTACGGCTTGACGTGCCGCAGCCGTATCCGCATCCAGATCGGTTTCTTTGGGGACCGGCGGATCAAGCGACGGACCTGGCCTTTCCGGACTGGCCGACTTTGCCGCGTCCGCTTGTAATTTTGGAGTCGCCGCCCGAGATACGGCCTTTGGTTCCCGAAGCTTGGCCTTTGTTGCGGACTTCGGCTTCGCAGTGGACTGAGCCTTGGTTTGGACCTTGCGCTGCGACTTGGTGTCGGGCTTTGTCGCAGTTTTGGCGCTAGCGTTCCCCTCGGTCGCCGGCGCTACCGCAAAGGATGGCAGCGACGTCAAGCAGGCGACCAAAAGGAAACAAGGAAACTTCCAGTTCGACTTCATGCGTAGTCGGGACTGAATCCTATGAACAAGGAGACCGCCGAAATCCTCCGCCCCAGGACCTGAACCAAAGTACCTTGCCCCTTTCCAATTCCGACCAAGACCGCTTGCAGCGAAAGAAAATACGCCTATCCAACAAGTTACAGACCACGCGAGGCGATATAAGGCGGAAAAAAAGGTTTCAGCCTTTCGACGGAAACCCTGGATTTCAAATGGTCGGGGTGGAGGGATTCGAACTCTCGACATCTTGCTCCCAAAGCAAGCGCGCTACCGGGCTGCGCCACACCCCGAACAGACGGATTTTACCGAAGCCGGTCGGCGGCGGTCAATCACCTGTCAGAAAACGCATCCGATAAACCATGTCTTGCAGTCGTCCGCCGTTTCGTTTATAAAGCCGATTCTCTGAAAATACGGATTCTTTGCAATGGCCGAAGATCTGCTTCACAAAAAGCAATTCCCGCCCTACACGCCGAAAAAGGGCGAAGAGTACATGAGCGCGAAACAGCTCGCTCACTTTCACGCCATCCTGACTTCCCTCAAGGACGAACTGAGCGAGGACATCGAACGCACGGTGCATACCATGCAGGACGAGGCGACGGTGTTTGCGGACCCGAACGACCGCGCCAGCCAGGAGTCGGACATTGCCCTCGAACTGCGCAACCGCGACCGCGAACGCAAGCTGATCAAGAAGATCGATGAATCAATTGCCCGCATCGAGAGTGGGGAGTATGGCTACTGCGATTCCTGCGGCGTCGAAATCGGCCTCAAGCGCCTGGAAGCCCGCCCTACCGCAACCCTCTGCATCGACTGCAAGACCCTGGAAGAACACCGCGAAAAGCAGGTCGGCAAATAGCACTACGAACCATCAGGAACAAAAAAGGACGCCGCGGCGTCCTTTTTTGTTGCCGAAATCGCGGCTTATTCGGCTACGGAAGCCGGTGCTGCAGTTTCCGCGGCGATGGCCTTCATCGACAGGCGAACACGGCCCTTGTCGTCGGTTTCGATCACCTTGACTTTCACCACCTGGCCTTCCTTGAGGTAATCGGCAACGGCATTGACGCGCTCGCTGGCGATTTGCGAAATATGCAGCAGGCCATCCTTGCCCGGCAGCAGGCTTACGATGGCGCCGAAATCCAGCAGGCGCAGCACGGTGCCTTCGTAGATCCTGCCGACTTCGACTTCCGCGGTAATGTCCTCAATGCGCTTCTTTGCCACTTGCGCGGCATCGGCATTCACCGACGAAATGGTGATCGAGCCATCGTCCTCGATGTCGATGACACAACCGGTTTCCTCGGTCAGCGCGCGGATCACGGCACCGCCCTTGCCGATCACGTCGCGGATTTTTTCCGGATTGATCTTCAGGTGAATCATGCGCGGTGCGAAGGTGGACACCTCCTCGCGATGGCCGGACATCGAACCCTTCATCTTTTCCAGGATGTGCAAGCGCGCTTCCTTGGCCTGGGCCAGCGCCACCTGCATGATTTCCTTGGTAATGCCCTGGATCTTTATGTCCATCTGCAGGGCGGTGATGCCGTCTTCCGTGCCCGCGACCTTGAAGTCCATGTCGCCGAGGTGATCTTCGTCGCCAAGGATGTCGGTCAGCACGGCAAAGCGGCCGCCATCCTTGATCAGGCCCATGGCGATGCCGGCGACCGGTGCCTTGAGCGGTACGCCCGCATCCATCAGCGCCAGCGAGCCACCGCAGACCGACGCCATCGATGAAGAGCCGTTGGACTCGGTAATCTCGGAAACGACGCGCATCGAGTAGCCGAACTCCTCGGGCGAGGGCAGCACGGCAAGCAGTGCGCGCTTGGCCAGGCGGCCGTGGCCGATTTCACGGCGCTTCGGCGTGCCGACGCGACCGGTTTCGCCGGTGGCGTAGGGCGGCATGTTGTAGTGGAGCATGAAGCGGTCGCGGTATTCACCCTGCAGGGCGTCGATGATCTGCTCGTCGCGACCGGTGCCCAGTGTGGC
>CAZGQB010000241.1:0-3893 GCA_964527055.1 uncultured Sulfuritalea sp. | reverse complement strand
CGGCCGTAGGCGTGGTTGTCCCAGACGTCTTCGGCGAGGAACTCGTGCTGCGGCTGCGACGGCCAATCCGCATGCCGCTCGACGTGCCCGAGATGCAGCCCCTGTACTTCCTGGAGGAACACGATGTCCGCCGACAGCTCGCGCAGGCGCTCGCGCAGCTCGTGCACCATCATGCGGCGATTGAACTGCGAGAAACCCTTGTGGATGTTCCAGGTGGCGATGGAGAGCGTTTGCGTCATGTGCGGGCGGTACCTTGCCGCCAGTTTATAGTGCCCTGCGCAATTCACACGCGGATGTGGAAGGGACTGAAATCGGTATTCCGGTCGTACCAGTCTTCGGCTTCGGCGCGCTTGAGGAACGCCACCACGCGATAGGTCACCGGCGTCATCACCACCTCCCAGAAGGTCTTCAGCAGGTATTGCGCCAGCGCGATCCTGGCCACCTGTGCGTCGGGCCAGATGCCGTAGAAGGCGATGAAGTAGAACAGGCCGGAATCCACCGCCTCGCCGACCAACGTCGAGCCGATGGTACGCATCCACAGCCGGCGTCCCTCCATCCAGACCTTCATCTTCGCCATGACGTAGCTGTTGGCGAAGCTGCCGCACCAGAAGGCGATCATCGAGCCGGCGACGATGCGCCAGGTGTTGCCGAAGACGCCCTCCATGTGCCGCTGGTAGGCCTGGTTGAAGTCGCCGGGTGCGGCGGGCAAGGAGAGCGCCACCCAGGCCATGAAGCTGGCGAAGGCCAGCGCGGCGAATCCGGCCCAGACCACGCGCCGGTCGCGGCCGTAGCCATAGACCTCGGTCAGGATGTCGCCGAAGATGTAGGAAATCGGGAAGAACAGCACGCCGGCGGAAAACGTCACCTCGCCCAGCAGCGGCAGTGTCACCACGGCCGCCTTGGCGGCACCGATCAGGTTCGAGCACAGCAATACGCAGACGAAGGCCGCCATGACGAAATCGTAGTAGCGGTAGCTGCGCGGTGCTGTCATCCTGGAAGGACTCCGGTTTCGACAATGGCTCAGTCTACGCCGTCGCGCAGGCGCCGACTATTGTGCGCACGCCTCCCGATCTGCGCTACAGAAGGCCGGGGTTGCTCCGCCAGATCGTCCAGGTCAGCACGGAAGCGAAGCCGACCCACAGGAGATAAGGCACCAGCAGCAGCGCCGCCAGGCGACTGCCGCGCCGGAAGGCGGCAATCGTGGCCACGATCAGCGCCAGCAGGACCAGGACCTCGACCGTGGCCAGCGCGCCCAGGTGCCAGGCGAAAAACAGCCACGACCAGAGCGCGTTGGCGCCGAGTTGCGCCGCAAACAGACCCAGCGCCATCGCCCTCGGGCCGGGCGCGCGCCAGACGAGCCACGCCGCTATCGCCATCAGCGCATACAGTACCGACCACACGGGGCCGAACAGCCACCCGGGCGGCGCCCAGGACGGCTTGCTCAACTGCGCATAGAACGACGCCGCATCGACCGAAGCTACCGCCCCCACTGCGGCGGCGGCGAACACGAGCAGCAACCAGCCGAGCAGGCCGAGCAGTTGCGATGGCAGGGGGCGCGGCGTCATTGCCGTCCCTGTTTCGGCCTGGCGGGTTTGTCTTCGGCGTCCATCAAGGCCTCCGGTAGCCGACGGCCATGATCGCGGCGAGGTGGTAATGCTTGGTGCTGTAGTTTTTGCCGGCCGCGGCAGCTATTCGAAAATTTCGAATGACTGCATTCCCTTCCAGCTCACTATCTTCAAGCACGCTTTTCGGATGATAGTTGATGGTGTGGGTTTCCTAGTCGCAGTGCAGTCCCGTCATCTTTTGCGTGAGCCAGACATTTTCATCGGCATACACCGCCTCTACTCCAACTTGGCCGCTTGCAGCAACAATGGTAAGGCCTGCAGGAAAGGATCTTCGCAGACTACCTGCGCTTCTGTTAACCGAATTCGGAAGAAACGGCAGACTTCCCATGTTCGAAACCCCTCACCCGCATGGTACGCAGGCGTGTCGGCAACGTCGGAGTACTTGCCAGTTCAACGATTTCAGTAGTCCGTTCGGACTATTGAGCCGGTGGTTATAAGTGTGTATTTTGAGGCAGTTTGGTGGCCTGACAGTAAAGATTCGCAATGCCGCACAAGGCGTGCGGCTCGACCTTGTGAGCAATCGACTTGCCAAAGGAGGACATGACAAATGAAGAAAAAAAACCAGGGGCGGCGATTCGCAACCCGCGCGGCATTCGCTGCAATTATCGGGCTTGCGGCGACGGCGGCACACGCGCTTGTAGTAGAAACGACCATCGAAGGCAGCGATGCGATCTGGCTCGCCGGACGCACCGACCTCGTGATTCCTGCGGCCAACATGCCGTGGCCGGGCGGTATGCTTCGGCACGGCGGTCCCACGCCTGAGGAGATCCTCGAGACTCTGCCGCCGGGCTACGCGGTAAACGGCGGCGACATCGTGAGGGTTCTCGATCCCGCGAGCGGAGGAATCAGCTTTTTCAACGGGGTCGGCGGAACGATTTACGGTCCCGAGGGCAATGGTATTCCGGGCAGTAGCACGATAGCTTCGTTCGGCGGAATCAGTGGTTACATAGGTACGCAGGGTGCCCTGGTCGGCGTCTTTCTGACCGATGCAGTTCCGAACGGGGCTGCTCCGGCGACACTCAATTTTTCCAATTCCGGGCTCGGTACTAACTTTTCCGTCCTGAATCCGGGACTCGGACAGGTCTTCTATATCGGCAACGGCGTAAACTCGTCCCTCGCGTTCCAGCAATTCATTGCGCCGACCGGTGCGACCCGGGTCTTTTTCGGCATCACGGATGCATTCGGTTTCAATGGTGCGCCGGGAGCGTTCGACGACAATGACGGTTTCTACAAGATCCGTGTCGGGATCAACGAAAGACCGGACAATCCGATCACGGCGGTCCCCGAACCCGAAACCTACGCCATGATGCTGGCGGGTCTTGGATTACTCGGTGTGATGGCACGTCGCCGCAAGCAACAATTGGAAACCGCCTGATACGCTCACAAGATCGCAAACAAGGGAGGATAAGAACATGAAGCAGATGATTGCGCTGGTGGCTATCCTAGCCTCGATTTCCAGTCCGGTCTGGGCCAACACTTTTGAAATGGGTGTGGTCAACCCCGTCAAGTCGCAACTGGTGTCCTATCCGGAGCAGTCCGGACAGGCCTTACTCTCAGACACATTCAATTTCACTATTGCCGACGGTGACTGGGTCAAGGTGGATTTCCAGGGCATGCCGCAACCCGGCGAGGGTTATAGCTCTGTCGAATTCTTCCTGCGCGACACCCTGACCTTGGCCAAACTGGCTATGTGGGCGGGCTACGAGACGCCAGGCTGGGGCACGAGCTTTTTTAGTACCGAAACCATCACCGGACTGACGGCAGGTACCGCTTACCAGGTCGTTATGTATGGCTGGGGCGATCCGATGAGCTCTGCCACCGGCAAGTACGAACTAACGCTGACGGCACAGAGCAGTCTGGCGCCCGTCCCCGAACCGGAAACCTACGCCATGATGCTCGCGGGTCTTGGATTACTCGGTGTGATGGCACGTCGCCGGAAGCTGAAACTCAACGCCTGATACACGGCAATGCTGCAAACAAAGACGGGGGCTGCGGCTCCCGTTTTGCACTCTTGGTGACCGCGTAGGAGAAATCCCGATGACGGTTGACGGCCTGTTGCTGACGCAGCGATTGCTTGCTCCATTGGCCGTCGATGGCCGGTTTGCGCCACGACCAAAATTGAGCGGCAGAAAACCGGGATGCAAAAATCGGCGCTGACGCTGCGGCGCTACGGCGCTCAGGACACCGCCAGCATCCGTTCCAGCGCTACCTTCGCCAGCTTCGCCTCGTGTTCGGGCACGCTGATCCGGTTCACCACCTTGCCGTCGA
>CAZGQB010000240.1:0-3905 GCA_964527055.1 uncultured Sulfuritalea sp. | reverse complement strand
GAGCAACGGACTGAAAATCCGTGTGTCGGCAGTTCGATTCTGCCCCTGGCCACCAGAATGCCGAAGCCCCTGCAGGTTCAGCGACTTGCAGGGGCATTGTCTTTTCGGCACCGGCTTAGTGGGCGGCAGACTTGCTCACGGCAGCGCCTTCAAGACCTGAATGCGGTCTTTTCGATTTCTTGGGAGCAGCCTTCACCAATGCAAAACGGGAGCCGCAGCCCCCGTCCGTGTTTGCATTGTCGTGTATCAGGCGTTGAGTTTCAGCTTCCGGCGACGTGCCATCACACCGAGCAGACCAAGGCCAGCCAGCATCATGGCGTAGGTTTCGGGTTCGGGTACCGCTGTGACCGTCATGCCACTGATATAAAACTGATCAAAATTGGTGGAGGCAAGCGAAAACAAAAGCGAACCTCCGGCTGCGACATTGAAAGACACGTTTGGCGTCCAATCATCGTCGAAACTCGGGACGCCGGTGGCCAGGGCAAGCGCGTAGTCCGTGCCGCCAATCTTCACCTTGTTGCCAGACAGGCTTCCATCGCCATCGTGGTTGTTGTTGAACCAGATCTTGTCGATGGTGACGGCCTTGTTGAACGTCAACTTGAGGATTTCGCCTGTCGTTACATTGTCATCGCTGCCCGGATTACATTGCTTTGTACTTGTGAGCGTGCCGCAGACTCCCAAGCCACCGTGGCCCCGATCGAGGTAGGCGTAGGCTGCGTTGCCATTTTTCGTTCCGGTAATATCAACTGAAAAGCCATCCCCGAGCAGGCTCAAGGTCGAAATCCCGTACTCCCCGGAATTCGCCATGCTGACGAAATCCCAGGTAGTGGAAGCATTCGCCGAGACTCCGGCCGTTAACAAGAGCGCAGCGAAGGTACTTCTGATGGTTCTATCAATGATTTGTTTTTTCATCGCGCACCTCGAACTGGTAATACGGCTTGGATTGGTTTCCCCAGCGGACTTCGACTGGCGGCTCAGTCTAGGTTCAAGTAACGGCAAACCGCAATAGCCCGTTCGGACTACTGCGATACTGGGAGTCGCTGCCAACGCAAGAAACAGTCGCGGGGCCAGGTAAAGTGGGCCGGAGATTTCGGTCCGGGAAGGCGGTTCCCGGCGCCACCAAGCCCCCAGGACGACGTAGAGTTAGCCCATGTCGCCAGAAGTGCAAATTGCGGGGTCGTGGAATTTTCAGGCGGGCTCGCGGCAGCGATGCAGGAGGTGACGTCGGTCACCGTTGATCTTCCTGCCCCTGAAGCATTGTCCCGAGCATTACGGGCCAAAGTGGAAATAGACACCTGTAGCTCCATGCACAGAAGCCCGCTGGTCAGAGCCGGCATCGACGAGGATAATCGAGGCCGTTCCTTTGGCGTCAAATCAAATCTGACGGAACCATGCCGCTCAACTGATCAAGGAGACTCACCATGCACAGAACGTTCACCGTTGCCCTGCCGATCCTTTTTGCCACTGGTGTGGCACTGGCTCAGGGCCACCCGGCAAATTTTGCAAAGCCGGTCGATTTCCCCGCCAGGTCTGCCGAGCCGGCGAAGAAGGCCGAAGCCGCAAAGCCGCCCGCCAGCAATTGCGAAGCCAGGGCCGTGGGCAAGGATGGCAAGCCATTGTCCGGTGACGCCAGGAAGGCGTTCCTGAAGAAGTGCGAAGCCGGCGCCAGTGCTGCAAAGTAGGAAAGCGCCCGTTCCATCGGGGACGGCTCGCCTGAACGGTCGCCATGCGGGAACGAATGGCCGCAGTCCGTGACTGACGAATATGGCCGGGGCCATACTGTTCATCGAAGGCGTATTTCCGTGGCGCGATTGGCTCGCCCGCTGGATTCTTCCGCGGCGTCGTCAGGCACCATTTTCATCGAGGAGGCACGATGAGCGAAGAACCAAAGCCGATCAAGGTTCAATCCAGCGGTCAGGTGACCAACCGAACCAACCCGGACGGATCGGTGTCATTGACTTCAAAACACCCGGTTTCGCTGCACATCGAGTCCATCAGGTCAGTCGGCATAGAGAATCTGCTCGACGTCGAGACCCATGCCATAAACGTGCTCTTTGGCTCGGTTTCGCACTACGTCAGGTTCTTCGGTGGCGGGGAAGTGCGCTTTTCGTACAACGCCGAAGGCGAGGTGCTTGAGTTTTCCACCGCCAACGTGGATGCAGCCATCGTGGACGGGGAGCGCATCATCCTGAAGCGAAGGCCGCATCAGCCGGATTCGTCCGCTTGACTTTGCGCGTGATGCGCCGCCCTTGCTTGCCGGGACCGGTCCCAACCGGAGGATGCCGCTTTCGTTCTTGATCGTGTTTTCGCCCTGGATTGAAAATCCGTGCCCCGGCTTTCGATCTTGCCCCCTGCCGCCGATTACAATCGCCGCGTGAAGCAATCTCCTGAATACGCCCGCCGCTTCGGCGGCATCGAGCGCCTGTACGGCGGCGGCGCCCTGGCGCGCGCTGCTGCCGCCCATGTGACCGTGGTCGGCATCGGCGGCGTCGGTTCCTGGGCGGTGGAGGCGCTGGCGCGTTCGGGTATCGGCCGGCTGACGCTGATCGACCTCGACCACGTGGCCGAATCCAACATCAATCGCCAGGTCCAGGCACTCGCTTCGACGCTGGGCGCGGCCAAGGTGCTGGCGATGCGGGCGCGCATCCTGGCGATCAACCCGGACTGCACGGTCGCTACCGTCGAGGAATTCATCGACGAGCGCAATCCGCCGGCCCTGGTTACCCCTTGCGACGCGGTGATCGACGCCATCGACCATGTCCGCGCCAAGGCCGCGCTGATCGCGCACTGCCGGCGCGTCGGCATCCGCATCGTGACCACCGGCGCCGCCGGCGGGCGCACCGATCCGACGCGGATCGAGGTGCTGGACCTCGCGCGCACCGCGCAGGATGCGCTGGCGTCCAGGGTGCGCGCGCTGCTGCGCAAGGAGTATGGCTTCACGCGGGAACCGAAGAAGAAATTCGGCGTCGAGTGCGTCCATTCGCCCGAGCAGGTTCGCCGTGGCGCCGGCGCCGACTCTTGCGCGCCCGTCGACCCGACGGCCGGGCTCAATTGCGCCGGTTACGGCTCCTCGGTGGCGGTGACCGCGGGTTTCGGATTCGCCGCGGCGGCACGCGTTCTCGCCGGTATACTTCCGGCATGAGCACTGTTGCCGCTGCCCCCGTCATCCTCGTCACCGGCGCCGGCCGTCGCGTCGGCGCGGAGATCGCGCGCGCGCTGCACGCGGCCGGCGCCTGCGTCGCGATCCACTATCGCAGCTCGGCGGCCGAAGCGGACAGGCTGGCCGTGGAGCTGAACGCGGCGCGGCCGGACGAGGGTGGCGAATCCGCCGCGACCTTCGCCGCCGACCTGCTCGCCATCGACGCCCTGCCGCGCCTGGTGGAAGCCGCCGTGGCCCGTTTCGGCCGGCTCGACGCGCTGGTGAACAATGCCTCGTCGTTTTATGCGACGAAAGTCGGCGCTGTCGACACGGCGGCCTGGGACGATCTGATGGGTTCCAACCTCAAGGCGCCGCTGTTCCTCGCACAGGCCGCGGCGCCCCACCTCGAGCGCAGCGGCGGCTGCATCGTGAACATCACCGACATCCATGCCGAGCGCCCGCTCAAGGGCTATCCCCTGTATTGCGCGGCGAAAGCCGGCCTGCTCGGGCTGACGCGCGCGCTGGCGCTCGAGCTGGGGCCGCGGGTGCGGGTCAACGCCGTGGCGCCGGGACCGATCGAATGGCCCCAGGGCACGCATGACTTTCCGCCCGAGGCGCGTACCGCTATCATTGCCCACACCCTGCTCAAGCGCGTCGGCGCGCCGGCCGACATCGCGCAAGCCGTGAAATTCCTGATCTTCGATGCACCCTATGTCACCGGCCAGGTGATCAATGTCGACGGCGGCCGCACCGCCCATCTATGAAC
>CAZGQB010000239.1:0-3906 GCA_964527055.1 uncultured Sulfuritalea sp. | reverse complement strand
ACCGCCATCGGGATCTGGTGCACCTGATGCAGGACGCCGTCGATGCGGAAGCGCACGATCCCCAGGTTGCGCCGCGGCTCGATGTGGATGTCCGAGGCGCGCTGCTCGAAGGCATACTGCCAGAGCCAGTCGACCAGGCGCACGATGTGCTGGTCGTTGGCATCGAACTGCTTGTTGCTCTTGCCCAGTTCGACCAGTTGTTCGAAGTTCGACGCGCCGCCCGCGACGTCGCCCTTGTCCAGCGCACCCTTGATGAACTTGGCCAGGTTGTAGAACTCCACCTGGTAGCGCAGGATGTCCTCGGGATTGCTGATGACGCGGCGGATATCCTTGCGCAGGATCGGCCGCATCTCCGCCTCCCAGTCGCGCTGGAAGGGTTCGGCGGTGGCGATCACCACCTCGTTGGGCTTGACCTCCACCGGCAGGATGCGGAACCGCGTCGCATAGGTGTTGCTCATGATTCCCGTCACCGCCGCCAGGTTGATCTTCAGCGGATCGATGTGCAGGTAGTCGAGACCGCACCATTTCGCCAGCCACTGCGTCAGGAATTCGAGGTCGAGCATGCGGTGCGGGGGCTGCAGCGACTTCCAGTGCAGCCCGGCGATGACCGACAGCGGATGCGTGTCGCCCTTGAAGTAGCGGCGCTCCTGCTTGAACTTGGCGGCCTCGGCGGCTTCGATCATGCCCTCGGCGACGAGGGCATCGACCACTTCCGGCAGCGTCAGGCGGTGATCCTTGAGGGTGGTTTGGGTCATGGCGAAGTCCGGGTGCGACGCAGCTGTGAAAAGTCGGCGCGGGCGATACGGCGAACTATAGCCGACAACCCGGCCCGGCCTCAATGCGGGAGTATCATTCGCCAAGCCATTTTCGGGAGCCCGGCACGGATGACGTGCATGAAATACCTGCTGATGCCGGCGGTCGCCGCCCTGCCCTGGGTGGCGGCATTTGCCCAGCCGGCGGCCGACGACTGCGCCCGGGCGCGCGATCCGGCTCGCTGCGAGGCGCGCCAGGTCGCCCTGAAAGCCTGCAGCGAGAAGCGCGGCAAGGAAAAATCCGCCTGCCTGGAGGCCGCCATGCCGCCGGTGGATTGCAGCCGATCGGAAAACCCCGGGAAATGCGAAGCCACACAGAAAGCCAGGGAAGCCTGCCAGGGCAAGACCGGGAAGGCGCTGAAACAGTGCATGCGCGATGAACAGCCGAAGAAGAAACCCAGGCCGATCCGACCCGCCTAGGATTTCCTGTGGGGCCGGCTTCAGCCGGCCATGGCAGACTGAAGTCTGCCCCACGATGGAAAGCCAATTCGGCAAGCCGCGTTGAAACCATGCTGAACATCACCGCGCTGTCGAAACGCTACCCGAATGCCGCGCGGCCGGTATTCAGCGGGCTGGGGTTTTCCGTCGCGGCCGGCGAGATCGTCGCCCTGATCGGCGAATCCGGCGTCGGCAAGAGCACCCTGCTCAACTGCATCGCCGGGCTGGAGACGGCCGACACCGGCGCCATCCTGATTGGCCCGCAGGCGGAGGACATCGTCCGCCTCGACGAAGCCGCGCGGGCCGCGCTGCGCGCCAAGACCATCGGCTTCGTCTTCCAGGCCTTCCACGTCCTGCCGACGCTGAGCGTGGCGCAGAACATCGCCGTGCCGCTGCTGCTTTCCGGCGTCGCCGCCCGCGAGCATGCGGCCCGCATCGACTCCCTGCTGGCCCGCGTCGGCCTGGCCGGCTTCGGCCCGCGCTGGCCGTCGACGCTCTCCGGCGGCGAACTGCAGCGCGTGGCGATCGCGCGCGCCCTGGTGCACCGGCCGGCGCTGATCCTGGCCGACGAGCCGACCGGCAACCTCGATCCGCGCACCGCCGACGAAATCCTCGCCCTGCTGCTCGAACGCGTGCGCGAGGAAGGCGCCGGCGCGCTGATCGTCACCCATTCGCAGCATGTCGCGCAAAGCTGCGACCGCATCCTGACGCTGACGCCGGAGGGACTGCAATGAACAAGGGAACCCCGGACCGCGTGCCATCCCGTCATTCCGGCGGAAGCCGGAATCCAGAAAAGCCCGGCAACTGGACACCGGCGTTCGCCGGTGTGACGGCCTGTTCGACGCTCCCCAGGCTGAGTTGGTGGCTGGTGCGCGCCCAGTTCATGGCGCGGCGCACCGCCACCGCCCTGTCGATGCTGGCCATCGCGCTGGGCGTAGCGCTGGGCTATGCCATCCACCTGATCAACGACGCCGCCCTGGCGGATTTTTCCCAGGCCATGAAAAGCGTGCAGGGCGAACCCGACGCCGTGATCGCGCCGCAGGACAGTGCCGGCCGCGTGCCGCTGGCGCTGATCAACGAACTGGCGCAGGACGAAGGCGTGGCGCTGATGGTGCCGGTGATCGAAACCCGCGTCCGCATCGGCGAGCTCACCGTGCGCCTGATCGGCCTCGACGTCTTCAGCGCCGGCCTGCTGATGCCCGCCCTGCTGCCGCGCCGGGACACCGCGGTCGCGGGTGGCGGCATCTTCGACGACGGCGTGTACGCCTCGCCGGCCCTGCTCGACCGCCTGCAACAAAAAGTCGGCGCCGGCGTCACGGCGACGCGCGGCGATGCCACCTGGCCCACGCGTATCGCCGGCGACCTGCCCGCGGCGAGGCCCGACGACCTGCTGCTGGTGGCCGACATCGCCCGCGTGCAGACCCGCTTCGGCCCGCCGGATGGCGTCGGCGAAGTCCGCATCCGCCTCGCGCCGGACACCAAACTCGCCAACTGGCTGGCGACATGGAAGGACAAGCTGCCGCCCGGCCTCAGCCTGCGCGCCGCCGCCGACAACCAGGCGCGGCTGTCCAACGTGTCGCGCGCCTACCGGGTCAACCTCAACGTGCTGGCCATGGTCGCCCTGCTCACCGGCGGCTTCCTCGTCTTCGCCACGCAGCTCACCGCCGTGGCGCAGCGCTCGACCCAGTTCGCCCTGCTCGGCGTGCTCGGCCTCTCGCCGCGCATGCGCCTCACCCAGGTGCTGCTCGAAGGCCTGGCGATCGGCGTGCCCGGCGCCGTGATCGGCCTCGCCCTGGGCTGGGCCCTGGCTGTGGCCTTCACCCGGCTCGCGGGCGGCGATCTCGGCGGCGGCTTCTTTTCCGGCAGCACCCCGGTGATCGTGCCCGAGGCCCTGCCGGCACTGGGCTTCTTCGTGCTGGGCTGCGTCGCCAGCCTCTCCGGCGCGCTCTACCCGGCCTGGCTCAACCGCGTGCAACCGCTGGCGCAGGCGCTGAAGACCGGCTTCGCCCAGCAGCAGCCGGCCGTCCCGGGGCAGGCGCACGGACCGCGCCCGGCGCGACCTGCGGCGCTCGCCCTGATCGCCGGCGCGGCGTTCGGACTGACGCTGCTGCCGCCGGCCTGGGACCTGCCGCTGGCCGGCTACGCCGCGATCGCGCTGGTGCTGGTGCTGGGCATCGCCGCCGCACCGCTGGTCACGCAACGGGTGTTCGCCGCACTGGCGCGCCGCGCGCTGCCGGCGGCCGAGCGCGTCGCGGTGCAGAACGTCGGCCAGGCACCGCTGATGGCGCAGGTCGCCGCCAGCGGACTGATCGTCAGTTTTGCCTTGACGGTGAGCATGGTGACCATGGTGTCCAGCTTCCGCGTCGCGCTCGAACAGTGGCTCGACGCCGTGCTGCCGGCGCCGTACTACATGCGCAGCAAGGGCCTGCCGCTGCCGGCGGAATTGCTCGCCGCGCTGGAACGGCCCGACGCCCCCTTCGCCCGCGTCGAACGCATGGCAGCCGGCACGGCGAGCCTCGATCCGCAGCGGCCGCCGGTGGCCGTGCTGGTGCGCGAGCTGGACCGCGCCGACCCGGGCGCACGCCTGCCCTTCGCCGGCGAGGTGTTCACGGCGCCGGCGGGCAACATCCCGGTCTGGATCAGCGAACCGATGCAG
>CAZGQB010000238.1:0-3914 GCA_964527055.1 uncultured Sulfuritalea sp. | reverse complement strand
CGCACCGAGAGGTTGGGGAAGATGCCGCGGCCTTCGGGCACGTAGGCGATGCCGCGGCGGGCGATGGCGTGTGTTGCGGCCTGCGTCATGTCCTCGCCGCGCACCCGGACCTGACCTTCGCGCGGCCGCACCAGGCCGAGCAGGGTCTTGATCAGCGTGGTCTTGCCCATGCCGTTGCGCCCCATGAGGCCGATGGTCTCGCCGCGGCGGACAGCGAAATCCACGCCGTGCAGGATGTGGCTGACGCCGTAGAAGGTATGCAGGCCGCTGCCTTCGAGCAGCGTGTCGGCGGCCGAGGCCGGCGCGGTGCGCTCGGCGGATGGGTTCATGGCCTCAGTCATGCAGCAGTTCCTCGCCGCCGAGGTAGGCCAGCTGCACGGCCGGACTGGAGCGCACCTGCTCCGGCGTGCCGGATTCGAGCACTTCGCCGTTGACCATCACGGTGAGCCGGTGCGCCAGGGCGAAGACGGCATCCATGTCGTGCTCGATCAGCATGATGGCGTGGTCCGCAGTCAGCTTCTTGATCAGTTCCACCATGCGCTGCGACTCGTGCGGGCCCATGCCGGCCAGCGGTTCGTCCAGCAACAGCACGCGCGGCTGCGTGGCCAGGCACATGGCGATTTCCAGCTGGCGCTGTTCGCCGTGGGAAAGCGTGGCCGCAACGCGCTGGGCGCGATGGGTGAGGCCGGCGGCTTCCAGCGCGGCCTCGGCGCGCTGGTTGATTTCGGCAAAATCGGCGGCACGGCTGAAGACCTTGAGCGCATACGGCGTGCGCGATTGGGCGGCCAGGCGCGCATTTTCGAAAACCGTGAAGGGCAGGAAGATGTTGGTCTTCTGGTAGCTGCGTCCGATGCCGAGACGCGAGATCTGATCCGAACTGCAACCGGCAATGTCACGGCCGCCGAACATCACCCGGCCCGAGGTCGGCAGCAGATCGCCTGACAACAGGTTGGTCAGGGTGGTCTTGCCGGCGCCGTTGGGCCCGATCACGACATGGACTTCACCGACATGCAGGTCGAGCGAAACATCGCTGACCGCGACCAGGCCGCCGAAGCGCTTGGTCAGCCCCTGCGTGCGCAGGATGGGTTCGCCGCTCACGGTCTGCGGCTTGTCACTCATCGGCGGCCTCCGGCGCGGTCTTGTCGCGGAACTTATGCGCAAGGCCGGCCAGGCCCTGCGGCAGGTAGAGCGCCACCAGCATGATCAGGATGCCCATCGCCAGTTGCCAGTGTTTGGCCCAGGCACCGAACCAGGCCTGGTTCGACAGCACTTCCTGGAGCAGTATGAAGGCGAATGATCCGATCGCCGCCCCGTACAAGGTACCCATGCCGCCCAGGATCACCATCATCAGTACCGCCCCGGACTGGTGCCAGGAGAGGATTTCAGGATTGACGAAGCCGTACTGCATGGCCGCCAGGTAGCCGGAGATGCCCGCCAGCGAACCGGCCAGCGTGAAGCTCGCCAGCTGGTAGCGGAATACCGGAAAGCCCAGGGCGCGCATGCGGTGCTCATTGACCTTGATGCCGAGCAGAGCGCGGCCGAAGCTGGAACCGAGGACGCGATGCAGCAACAGGTAGGTCGCCGCCATGAGGAATAGCGCCAGCCAGTAGAACTGTGCGGGCTTTTCCAGATTGACCAGTTCGACATCGCCCAGTTTCATGGAAGGCTTGACGTAAATGTAGGCGCCGTCCGAGCCGCCGCCGAGCTTGGTGTCGTGAAAGACGAAGAACAGCATCTGCGCAAAGGCCAGCGTGACCATGATGAAATAGATGCCGCGCGTGCGCAGCACCAGCATGCCGGTGAACAGCGCGAACAGCGCGCAGACCGCGACCGCCGCCGGCAGCGTCCACCACAGGCTGACGGCCTCGTATCCCGGGGACATCAACGCCAGGGCATAACCGGCCAGGCCGAAGTAGGCGGCATGGCCGAAGCTGACGAGGCCGGTGTAGCCGACCAGCAGGTCGAGGCTCATGGCGAAGATGGCCATGATCAGCACCTTGGTCAGCAACTGCATGTAGAAGGTGCTTTCCGTCAGGGGAAACAGTGCCAGCAGGCCGAAGGCCAGGTACGGCAGGTAACGCGACACGCGGGAATCCATCTCAGGCCTTGCCGAACAGGCCTTGCGGCCGCCAGACGAGAACGATGGCCATCAGCACATAGACGATCATGCCCGCCACTTCCGGCACCAGCACCGTGCCGAAGGTTTCCGCCAGGCCGATCATCAGCGAGGCCGCCATGGCGCCCTTGACCGAGCCGATGCCGCCGATGACGACGACCACGAAGCAGATGATCAGGACGCTGCTGCCCATGTTGGGAAACACCGAGGACAGCGGCGCGTTGATCATGCCGGCGAAAGCGGCCAGCGCGATGCCGAGCGCGAACACCAGGGTGTAGATCAGCTTGATGTCGATGCCGAGCGACTGCACCATGTCGCGGTTGCTGGCGCCGGCGCGGATCATCATGCCCAGCCGCGTCTTCTGGATCAGGAAATAGAGCGCGGCCGCCAGCAGCAGGCAGACGCCGGAAATGGCCAGGCGATAGACCGGATAGGAGAGGTTCTCCGTCAGCGAAATCGAGGCATTGAGCAGGGCCGGCACCGCGACGCCATGCACGTCGTCGCCCCAGATCAGGCTGCGCAGTTCTTCGAAAACCAGGATCAGGCCGTAGGTGAGCAGTACCTGGTAGAGGTGGTCGCGCTGGTAGAGGTGGCGGAACAGCAGGCGCTCCAGCGCCATGCCGAGCACCACGGTGAGCGGGATCGCAAGCAGGATCGCGGTCGCCAGGTTGCCGGTCATTCCGGCCAGCGACCACGCCAGGTAGGCGCCGACCATGTAGAAGCTGCCATGGGCCAGGTTGATGATGCCCATGATGCCGAACACCAGCGTCAGCCCGCTGGCGACGAGGAAGAGCAGCAGGCCGTATTGCAGGCCGTTGAGCAGCTGGATCAGGAAAAAGGCGAAATCCACGGAAAGTCGGCGGTGGCGCTACGGCGATGAAAGCGGATGGGAAAAGTGGAAGGCGAAAAAACGGGGCGGTTGCGGCAACCGCCCCGTTCGGGGAAACGCCTTTACATCTTGCAGCCGCGCGCCGGATCGGCCAGCGCCTTCCAGGCCACACCCTGCACCTTGTTTTCCTTGCCGACCACCTTGCGCAGGTACATGTCCTGCACCGGATTGTGCGCCTTGGACAGCGTCCACACGCCGCGCGGGCTGTCGATCTTGGCGGCTTCCATGCCCTTGATCACGCCCACCTTGTCGGCGACGTTGCCCTTGACGGCTTCCAGTCCGGCCGCCAGCAGCTGGCCGGCATCGTAGCCCTGCACCGCATAGACGTCGGGCTGCAGCTTGAAGGTCTTGGCGTAGGCGAGGCGGAAGGCCTTGTCCTTCTTGGTGTCGAGACCGTCGGCATAGTGCAGCGTGGTTTCCACGCCTTCGCCGGCATCGCCCACGGCATCGAGCACGCCGTCGGTGAGGAAGCCCGAGCCGTAGAGCGGGATCTTGCCCTTGAGGCCGGCGGCCTGGTAATCCTTGAGGAACTTGGCGGCGCCGCCACCGGCGAAGAAAGCCACCACGGCATCCGGCTTGATGCTGGCGATCTCGGTCAGCAGCGCCTGGAACTCTACCTGCGGGAAGGGCGTATACAGCTCCTTGACCAGCTTGCCGCCTTCCTTCTCGAAACCTTCCTTGAAGCCTTCCATCATCTCCTCGCCGGCAGCGTACTTCCAGGTGATGAACACGGCATTCTTGTGGCCCTTGGCCTTGAGCACCTTGCCCAGGGCATGCGTGGTCTGCCAGTTGGAGAAAGAGGTGCGGAAGAAATTGGGCGCACACATGGCGCCGGTCATGGCGCCTGCGCCGCCGTTGGGGTTGATCCAGAGCGTGCCGGATTCCTTGAGCACCTTGGCCATGCCCATC
>CAZGQB010000237.1:0-3917 GCA_964527055.1 uncultured Sulfuritalea sp. | reverse complement strand
GCGCCGCCGCAGCCGGCTGGCTGTGCAAAGCCAGCCGTGGGCCGCGCAGCGGATGGGAGGGGTGGGCCTTTATGCCGCTTTTCGATTCCTACTGCTGTTCCTGCAGGGTAGTGACGTAGGCCAGGATGTCCTGCATGTCCTCTTCCTTCAGCTTGTTGAGCAGTCCGCCGATTCCTTCCTCGTCGTGCGGCCGCTCGCCTTTTACGTACTTGTCCATCTGTCGCTTCAGGTAGCTCGTGTATTGGCCGACCAGCATCGGGAACATGCCGCGCCCCAGCCCGGTCTTGCCGTGGCAGGTGACGCACTGCTTCTGGTAGAGCGCTTCGCCATTGGCCAGGTTGCCCGGCACGCGCGGAATGATCATGACGCGCTCGGTCATCGTCAGCCGCGTCAGGGCGTCGTCGCTGTCCTTGAATACCGGCCATTTGGTCGGCAGTTCGATCGAGGCCAGGTAGGCGGCGACATCCCTGATGTCCTCATCCGGCAGTTCGCGTTCCTGGGTATAGGGGTACATCGGAATATTCACGCGGGTCCGGGCGCGAAACGCCTTGAGCTGCGACTCCAGATACTTGGCGCCCAGACCGGCCAGCCGCGGGTATTCGCCGCGCGAGCCGCCCTGGCCGAACTCGCCGTGGCAGCCGGCGCAGGTTGCGTTGATCTCCTTGCCCTTCTCCAGGTTCTGGGCGTGCCCGGCGAGGCTGAAAAGCATGATCAGCCAGAGCAGTCCAAGTCGCAGTGCCATGTCGGTAGACTCCCGGAAACGATGATGCGACGCATTGTCGCAGTTCAGGTCCATGATTTTCCTTGATCCGTATCGGATAATCCTTGCATGGCCGATCGCGATCCCCCTGACGATGCTTCCAACCTGCGTTTGAACCGGCGCCGCGCCGTGATATTGCGGTGGTGGTTGCTGGCTGCCGTCGCGGTCGCCGTGTCGTCGACGCCGACTTTGCTGGACATTGCCCTGCCGCAACTGCCCATGTTCGCCGTGCTCGCCCTCATCGCCGGATTCAATGGATTTCTCGAATGGCGCTCGCGGACGCTGGATGCGGTAGGGGCCGGCGAACTGTTTGGGCAGCTTTGCGTCGACCTGGCGGCACTGGCAGTCCTGCTCTACCTTTCCGGCGGCGCAGCCAATCCGCTGATCTCGCTGCTGCTGGTTCCGGTCGCGGTGGCCGCACTGTCGCTGCCGGGGCGGCTGACGGCCGTGGTGACCGTGCTGGCGGTGCTGGTCTACTCGCTGCTGACCCAGTTCTACCTGCCGCTCGCGATTGACGATGTAGAGCGTGCGGCGCGCCTGCACCTGACGGGCATGTGGCTGACCTTCGTGGTTTCCGCCGTGATGATCGCCTGGTTCGTGGCGCGCACGACCGCATCCATCCGCGAACGCGACCTTCACCTCGCCGCCGCCCGCGAACAGGCGCTGCGCGACGAGCGCGTGGTCGCGCTCGGCGCCCTCGCCGCCGGGGCCGCGCACGAGTTGGGCACGCCGCTGGCGACCATCGCCGTGCTGGTCGGCGAACTGGAACGGGAGCCCGGCCTCGCTGCCGCAACGCGCGAAGATCTTGCGCTGGTGCGGGAACAGATCGCGCTGTGCAAGGACATCATCAGCAGCATGGCGGCGCGCGCCGGCGCCCTGCGGCCGGATGCGGTCCGGGCGCAGGAGGCCGGCGCCTGGCTGGAGGGCGTTCGTGCGCGCTGGCACGCGATGCGGCCGCATGCCGTCAGCCGCCTGACGCTGGAGGGCACCGCCAGACCCTTGATCGCGACCGAGGCCACGCTGGAGCAGGCTCTGGTGAACCTGCTCAACAATGCGGCGGATGCCGCAAATACGGAAATCGGCATCACGGTTATCCGCGATCCGGCGAAGCTGGTGATCGTGATCCGCGACGGCGGGCCCGGGTTTGCTGCCGAGGTGCTGCGCCAGGCCGGGCGCGCACCCCTGCCGGCACGAAGCGGTGGCGCCGGCATCGGGCTGCTTCTGGCGTTTTCGGCAGTCGAAAGGCTGGGCGGGGGCATCGTGCTGGACAATCCCGTCGGCGGGGGCGGTCGCGTGACCATCGAACTGCCTGCCGCGCATCCGGGCAGAATGTGAAAATCCACCAGGAATGCCATGAACGAAAGCATCTTGATCATCGAAGACGACGACACCTTCAGTGCAACCCTGGTGCGGGCATTGAAGCGACGCGGCTACCCGGTTCTGGCGGCGAAAAGCGCAGCGGTTGCGCTCGACATGGCACAGGCGAGGGCGCCGGACTGGGTGGTGCTCGACCTGAATCTCGACGGCGCCTCGGGGCTGACACTGATCCCGCGCTTGCTCGAAATCGATCCCGCCTGCCGCATCGTGGTCCTCACCGGCTACGCCAGCATCACCACGGCGGTTGATGCGATCAAGCTGGGCGCCGTGCAGTACCTGGCCAAGCCGGTCGACGTCGATACGCTGCTGCGGGCCTTCGGCCATACCTTGCAGGCCGATGCAACCTCGGCCGCCATGGCGGCGCCGATCGTGGCGGTGCCGATGTCGGTGGATCGCATGGAATGGGAACACATCCAGCGGATCTTGCATGAGCACAAGGGCAACATCTCGGCTACCGCACGGGCGCTCAACATGCATCGCCGCACCTTGCAGCGCAAGCTTCTGAAACGGCCGGCCCGGCAGTAGCTCTGCGGCGGATCATCCGGAGTGGCTTTGCCCGCGTCGTTTGCGGGCTTAGCCCACTCCGCAGGGGCATCATCAGTGCCCCACATCAAAGCGGTAGGGCACGGCGATCCGCTGCCGGCCGGTTTCGATGATGACCGTCGCGACCCAGGTCATGCTGCCGGAGACGCATACCGGCAGTGCGGCCGCGCCGACGTAGCGGCCGGCGCCCGCCGCAGGGAATTCGCTGCGGTTGTAACCCATGTTCATGCTCTCGCCGGCGAAGTCCACCTCGACCTTCCCGGGCTCGACGCCGGATACGGTCACTTCAACGCGCAAGGTCTGGAGAAAGGGAATCGGCCTGGGCGTGATGGACAGTTCGATCCGTCCGCCGCCGGGCAGTGTTGCCGGACAGGCCCTGCGCTGCAAATCGCAGCCCGGTTCAACGCTTCCCGTCAGGTCCGCTTTCGGCAGCAGCAGCGGCGACATCCGGTGGCCGATGACGGCCGTGACAACCAGGGCGGCGATCATCGCCAGATTGAGGGCATGGGATTTGACGAATTTCAAGACGGTGAGCCCCAATCTGGCGTTATGCCTGCATAGCGTGAATTGATGCGCAGCAACATTTGATCTGCATCAAGCTCTTGAAGCCCGTTCCGGCGTCAAATGTGCGGCAAATTGTCGCAGTGA
Source organism: uncultured Sulfuritalea sp. (assembly GCA_964527055.1). Taxonomy (GTDB): domain Bacteria; phylum Pseudomonadota; class Gammaproteobacteria; order Burkholderiales; family Rhodocyclaceae; genus Sulfuritalea. Next base: position 589 of record CAZGQB010000237.1, on the reverse strand, counting down.
CATGATGTCGCGGCGGCGATCGGGTGGTAGATGCATCGGAAGCTAGGCCAACGCGGTTTCAATCGGAAATGGGAGCGATACACATGAAACAGTTTAACAAGCAAGCCACCTCGCTGCTGCTGGCGGCCGGGATGGGGCTGGCGGCCACCGCCTGGGCGGCCGACACCCTGCAGGACGTGCTGAAGGCGCGCGGGCTGAGCCAGCAGGACCTGCTGGCGGCGGCGAAGACCTACGTGCCGACCGGCAAGCGTGACGAATTCGTCGCCTTCAGTTCCGGCGGTCAGTCGGGCCAGGTGATCGTCTATGCGATTCCGTCGATGCGCATCCTCAAGTACATCGGCGTGTTCACGCCGGAACCCTGGCAGGGCTATGGCTTCGACGAAAGCTCGAAGAACGTGCTGAAGCAGGGCCGCATCGACGGCAAGGACATTACCTGGGGCGATACCCACCATCCCGCCATGTCCGAGACCAACGGCGAATACGACGGCCAGTTCCTGTTCATCAACGACAAGGCCAATCCGCGCCTGGCGGTGATCGACCTGCGCGACTTCGAGACCAAGCAGATCGTGGTCAACCCGATCTTCAAGTC
>CAZGQB010000236.1:0-3923 GCA_964527055.1 uncultured Sulfuritalea sp. | reverse complement strand
GGATTGACTTTTTCAAGTACAGGAAAAAACCCATGGCGACTGCGATTACATAGCCGAGCGCGATCGCATCGCCAGGACTCCCCACTGCACGCAAGGAGTCACCCCTGCCCAGATAACCAACTAGTTTCGATCGTATGCCCAGGGAATTCTCCAATGGCGCATACAGCAGCCAGTATCGCGCATGCTCGAAGATCGCAACCGCACCGAGCAACAACCCGGCAATTGCAAACGCCATCAATGCCGCGCGAAAATCCTTCAGATTGCGCATCGAACGACTTGCTACATAGTAGGGCAGGAAAATGTCGATGAAAGGGTAGAAGACCGCTACCCGCAATATGTTGGTGGGCGAACCGCCGGGCGCTACTAGGCTGAATTGCAGGATCAGGTAACCCGCAAGGAACCTGTCCGGCCAGTTATCCCCGAATCGTTGAACATCCCCTTGCCTGCGCAAATGCAGATATGTCGGCAGCAACACGGTCAAGGCGAGCAAACGCGGGTGATCGATTGCAAACAGGAAATTTATCGATCCCATGCCGCCGACTTCAACCCGGTAGGGTGGCACGGCAAACAGCAGCAGGAAATAAAGTGCAAGCCTGTTGCTTTCCGCGCGCGCCGCGAAGAGCAGCAATGCCCCGACTACGACGATGTAGATCCAGAAATTGTGGGCCAAAAATGCCGCGATGGTGATGCCGAACCAGAGATTGCGCCGGCGCACGAAATCCGCAGGCGAAAATGCCGATGCGGTGGCCGGCGCCCTGGCGACGGCAAAAACCGCCGCCGCCAGGAGGAGAATCACCATCAGGGTTCTAAGATGCTCCGGCATGCGTTTTCAGCCTCTGTGTCGCGCCATGCCCTTGCTCGCAAAAAATTCCGGCAATGCCGGTCATCGGCACCGATCGCCTGGCCTGAACACTAATAGTAGTCGGAGCGCGGCTCGCCTTCCGCTTTGTTGAGCACCGTGCCAACCAGTTTGGCTTCGGGGATGTGGTGCAGGCAGTCCTCGATTTCCTTTTTCGTGCACATGCCATTGGCGACAACGACCAGTACGCAATCTATCTTCGGCAGCACGACGATGGCATCGTCGGTATTCAGTATCGGCGGCAGGTCGAAGATGACGATGCGCTCCTTGTAGCGCTCCCGCAAATCGCCTATCAATTGATTCACCCTGGTGGAATCCAGCATTTCGGCGGATTTCCGGATCGGTCGCGCCACCGGCAGTACCACAAGCCGGGGCATGCCCGGATTGACAAAAGCTTCACTGACATCGGCGTTGCCTTCCAATACCTCGTTGAGGGACGGGCCATCGGGCAGGCCCAGGTATTCGGCGACTTTCGGCTTGCGCAGATCGAAATCCACCAGCATCGCTGTCTTGTTGCTGTGGTGAGCGATGGCGATGGCGAGGTTGAGCGCCACCACGGTTTTTCCGCATTCGGCCACGGGCGAAGCGATGGCCAGGGTACGCCACCCCTGTTCTTCCATTTTTTGCAGCACCTTGGTTCTCAGCAGATCGAAGCTGAGACTGCTGAGGTTGCTCTTGTTCATGGCAACGATGCGGTTCTTTTCCAGATGACGCGGGTTGAGCCTGACCACGCGCGTTTGCCGATAACTGAATTCGCCAACCTCGGAAGTCGTCGCCGGCGATACGGCGACAGGCCGCTGAAGTTCCGCCTTCTGGCCGCCTTGCTGCCGGGCCTTTTCGATTGCCTGCTTGATTTTTTCCATGTCAGGCGACCTCAGCCAAAGCGGACGATGATCTTCATCATCAGAATGTCCAGCGGCATGTACAGGAAATGCAGCAGGACGATAGAAATTACAATCACTGTTGCGACAGCGATAGCCACCCGGATTAGGAGGCGCTTGCGGCGGCGGACTTCATCCTCTATGACGATGTAGGGAATGGCCAGCAGGGGCCGATGGCGGATGGCAATCGCCAAGGCCTCCTGCCCACGGATGCGCTGGTTGATCGTTTCAAGCAGGAACACCAGGCCACCCGAGCCGCCGAATGCGCCAACGACACCCATCAGCAAAATCTTTACGCGATCAGGTTTGCTCGGCCTGTCCGGCAGGACCGGAGGTTCCAGAAGGGAGAAGCGTTCGGCCTTGTTTTCCCCCTCGAGGTTTTCGGCGATCTTTGCGCTCATCTGCTTTGCGTGGATTTCCTCATACTTCTTCTGCGCACTTTCATGGTCGCGCATCAGGGTGATCAACCCGCGCTCGACTTGCGGTATTTTCAAAAGTTGCTGCTCGTAGCCAGTCATCCGGCCACGCAAGACCTTGATCTGCCCTGCCAGCGATTCGATACGCGCATTGGTCGCGGCAATCTTGGTCTGCACCTTGGCCACTTCAAGACTGACCGGCGCCGCAGCGGACTTGTCGGCCCCGGCTCCGGTAGGGGCGGCTGCTTCGACTGCCTCGATCTTGCGCTTGACCGCACGGACGTCGGGGTGGGCTTCCGTGTAGAGGGTCAGCAGCCGTTGATATTCGGCCTTCAGGCTGCCGATGTCCTGCGGGCTTTGGGGAGCATAGGGCGCCCCGGTTTTCGGGGTGATGCCCGCTTTCGCGGCGGACAGTTCAAGATCCAGAAAGCGCAATTCCTCCTGGGCCATCTTGTATTCGCGTTCGACATCCTTCAATTCCGTTTCGGTGCGCGACAACATTTCCATGTGCAGTTGCTGGTGCTGTGGCAGCGCCTTGCTGTGCTCCTGCTTGTAGGTGGCCAGTTGGGTTTCGACTTTTTCCAGCTCCGCTTTGAGCTTGTCCGCCTCCTGGGTCAGGAACTCGGTGGTCTCCGTGGCCCGCTCGGTGCGCGACTTGACGTTTTCGTCGAGAAACAGGGTAACCAGTTCATTGGCCACCCGCTGGGCAATATCCGGTCTCCGATGTTCGAAGGTCAGCCTGAAGGCAATGGTTCCCTGGTCCCGGCGCCGCGAGGATTTGACGTTGGCGCCGATCGATTCGATGATGATGCGCTTGCGCATTTCGTCGATCTTTTCGGACACAGTCAGGGATTCCGAGGAGTCCCTGAACAATTTGTGTTTCTCGATGATCTTGAACAGGTTCTCGCGCGTCATCACGCGCTGGCGGATGACTTCGATGCGTTCGTCGATCAGGCTCGCCGCGGCGGAGGGAATCAGGTCGGTCGGAATCGTCTGCGATTCCACCAGGATCGTGCCCGTGGATTGGTAAATCGGTGGTATGGCGACCGCCACGACGATGGCAACGACAAGCAGCACGACAAGCGTGGCGACCATCAGCAGTCCGCGCCGGCGCAGGATAGAGACGTAGTCGTTGAAGGTAAGCTGATATTCGGTAGACATTTTTTGAGGGCTAGAAAACGCCGGGGCTGTATACCAGGCTTATGCCGAAGACATCCCCGGACGCATCGGGTTGGCGATCTTCGCTGCGCAATTTGTGCTGGTAGTAGAGACGGGCATGCAGGAAGGGCGAAAGTTCGTGGCTGGCCCATGCACCCAACTGCTGCAGAGTATTCGGGTTGTCACCCTTGTTGTCCTGCCACGATGCAGACAAGCCCAGACCGCTGCGTTCGCCGATGGAGTAGCCGATAGTGCCGCCGACCCGATTGGCCACTGTAAAGCCGTCATTACCGCTGACAGTCACCGAACGACCGGCGCTGAGTGTTATGTCATAACGGTCTCCCCGGTACAGCATGTCGCCACTACCTTGCCAGCCGGTGCCGCTGCTGCGGCCCGATACCCGGCCCGGGCCGCCTTGAGCCGTCCATTCCAGGCCTTCGGTTGCCTTCACCTTTACGCCAGCCGTGGCCGCATAGTAATCCGACTTGGCCACTGTCAATGTTGTCTTGTCCGGATCGTAATGACTGACGGAGAAACGCAGGAAAGGCTCGATCCGCTCGCTCCGGGTGTAGTTCCAGGATATGCCGGCCGCGAGGTTCTTGTAGTCTG
>CAZGQB010000235.1:1718-3943 GCA_964527055.1 uncultured Sulfuritalea sp. | reverse complement strand
CCAGGATTTCTTCGCGGGAGTTCATCATTTTTCCTCTGCTCGGGTCAGGTGGCGGCCGACTTGCGGCGCACGGCATACAGTTCGCGAAAGGTCTTGCCCTGCGGCGCGGGAAAATCGCGCCCCAGCGTCCATTCCGGAGCCGTCGGCAGCACGCGGATACGGTCCGCGCCGCCCGCGAGCCATTTCAGGTAGCGCGCACCGAAGCTCGCGCCCAGCGCATAGAGTTTCGGCTGCTGCGCGACCCACGCCCACATCCGCAGGCCGATGCGTTCGGTCAGCGGCCGCAGGCCGCGTTCGGTCTGCTTTTCGCGCAGCTTGCGCAGCAGGTCCGGCAGCGGAATCTTGACCGGGCAGACGATGCCGCACTGGTTGCACAGGGTCGCCGCATGCGGCAGGTCGATCGAATTCTCGATGCCGGCATACAGCGGCGTCAGCACCGAGCCCATCGGCCCCGGATAGACCCAGCCGTAGGCGTGGCCGCCGATGGTCTGATACACGGGGCAATGGTTCATGCAGGCGCCACAGCGGATGCAGCGCAGCATGGCGTGGAAATCGCCGCCGACGACATCGGCGCGGCCGCTGTCGACCAGCACGAAATAGAGATGCTCCGGGCCGTCGTGCTCCTCGGGCTTCTTGACGCCGGTCAGGATCGAGAAGTAGTTGGAGATCGACTGCCCGGTGGCCGAACGCGGCAGCAGCCGCATCAGCGTCGACAAGTCTTCGAGGGTCGGGATCACCTTCTCGATGCCGGTGATGACCACATGTACCTTGGGCATCGTCGTCACCATGCGGCCGTTGCCCTCGTTGGTCACCAGCGCCACCGAGCCGGTTTCGGCGACCAGGAAATTGCCGCCCGAGAGGCCCATTTCGGCCGACAGGAAATGCCCGCGCAGCACTTCGCGCGCCTCGCGCGTCAGCGCCGGAATGTCGGTCTTGCGCGGCGTGCCATGGACCTTGTGGAACAGGTCGGCAACATCGTCGAGGCTCTTGTGCACCGCCGGCGCGATGATGTGGCTGGGCGGTTCATTGTTGTCGACCTGCAGAATGTATTCGCCCAGATCCGTTTCCACCGGCTGAATGCCGGCCGCTTCGAGGGCGTGGTTCAGCCCGGCCTCTTCCGACAGCATGGACTTCGACTTGGTGACCTTGGTCACGCCATGCTTTTTGGCTATGTCGATCACCAGGCGGCAGACCTCGGCACCATCCTTCGCCCAGAGCACCGTGGCGCCGGTATCCCTGGCCTTCTGCTCGAAGCGCTCCAGCCACAGGTCGAGGTTGTCGATGACCTTGTTGCGGATCGCCGCGGCCGCGTCGCGCGTGCCCTCGAAATCGTCGAGGTCCCTGATCGCCTCGGCACGCTTGGTGACGAACTTGCCCTTGGCATTCATCAGGTTGCCCTGCAGGGCCACATTCGCCAGGGAACCGGCGGCGTTGGCCTTGAACTGCATGGATTTGATTTCCACGGCTCAGACCCTCCCGGCCAGCACTTCGGCGATGTGCAGCACCTGCGTCGTTTCGTTGCCCATGCGGCGCAGCTTGCCTTCGATGTTCAGGAGGCAGCCGAGGTCGCCGCCGACCACGGCCCTGGCGCCGCTGGCCAGCACGTTGTTGCACTTGCGCTCGGCGATCGCCGCCGAGACCTCGCCGAACTTGACCGAGAACGTACCGCCGAAGCCGCAGCATTCCTCGCAACCGTCCATTTCCTTGAGCTGGATGCCCCGCACCTTGGCCAGCAGCGCGCGCGGTTGCTCCTTGATGCCCATGCTGCGCAGGCCGGTGCAGGAATCGTGGTAGGTGACGCTGCCCTGGAGCAGGCCGTCGGCGTCGCCCGGCACGCTGTCGACCTTCAGCACATTGACCAGGAAATCGGTCAGCTCATACGTGCGGCTGGCCAGCGCCGTGGCACGGTCGCGCCATTCGGGCTCTGCGCCGAGCAGGGTCGGGTACTCGGTGCGGATGTGGTCGCCGCAGGATCCGGACGGCGCCACGACATACTCGAAGCCTTCGAACTCGGCGATGGTCTTCTTCGCCAGCGCCACCGCGCCCGGCGCATCACCCGAATTCCACGCCGGCTGGCCGCAGCAGGTCTGGGTTTCCGGCACGATCACTTCGCAGCCGGCGGTTTCAAGAAGTTTCAGGGCGGCGAAGCCGATGCGCGGGCGCATCAGGTCCACCAGGCAGGTCACAAACAGTCCTACACGCATGTTTGCCAAGGGGCTCGCTCC
>CAZGQB010000235.1:0-1618 GCA_964527055.1 uncultured Sulfuritalea sp. | reverse complement strand
GCCACCTGCGCGGCGGAATCCATGGCTCGCGAGGCGACCTGTCACCGCTTGCCGGCAAAGGCGTTTGCGGGTTTTGCTATAGTATCCGAAGTCCAGTTCCCAAGAAGAGATTGCCGTGGCGACACCTCGCACGGATGCCGCCCCGGAAGCCCGCAGCGGCATCCAGGTCATCGAGCGCATGATGAAACTGCTCGATGTCCTTTCCTATCATCCCGATCCGGTCAGCCTCAAACAACTGGCGCTGGAAACCGGCTTGCACCCGTCGACCGCGCACCGAATTCTTGCCGCCATGGCCACCTCGGGCTTTGTCGAGCGTGCCGACCCCGGCACCTACCGCCTCGGCATCCGCCTGCTGGAACTGGGCAACGTGGTCAAGTCGCGCATCAGCATCGGCCAGGCGGCGATGCCGCTGATGCAGCGCCTGCACCAGCAACTCGGCGAAAGCGTGAATCTCGGCGTGCGCCAGGGCGACGAGATCGTCTATGTCGAACGCACCTCCAGCGGTCGGTCCTCGGTGCGCGTGGTACACCTGGTCGGCGCCCGCGCCCCGCTGCACGTCACCGCCGTCGGCAAGCTCTACCTCGCCGAGGACGGCCCGCAAAAACTGCGCGAATACGCCAAACGCACCGGACTGCCCGGCTATACGCCGGCCTCGCTGACCTCGCTGACCGCCCTGGAACGGGAAGTCGACCGCGCCCGGCGCCACGGCGTGGCCTTCGACAACGAGGAAATCGAGCAGGGCCTGCGCTGCATCGCCGCGCCGGTGCGCGACGACACCGGCGACCTGGTGGCCGGCCTTTCTGTCTCCGCCCCGGCCGAGCGCCACAGCCCCGACTGGGTCGAGCGCGTCAAGCAAACCGCCGACGCCATATCGCTGGCGATCGGCTACCAGGCCCCGAAACCGACGCCGAAAACACATTGACCGCGGGCCGGGCGATCGGTATACTGCGCGGTTCTTTGCGTCATCCCATTGGAGTCTCCATCATGTATGCGGTCATAAAAACCGGCGGCAAGCAATATCGCGTCGCTGCCGGCGAAAAACTCAAAATAGAACAGATACCGGCTGATGTAGGCACTGAAATCACTCTCGACCAGGTGCTCATGGTCGGCGAAGGCGAATCGGTCAAGATCGGTTCCCCCATGCTCGCCGGTGCCAGGGTCACCGCGAAAGTGATCGCTCAGGGCCGCCATCCCAAGGTCACCATTTTCAAGATGCGCCGTCGCAAGCACTACCAGAAGCACCAGGGCCATCGCCAGAACTTCACCGAAATCGAGATCAGCGGCATTGCCGCCTGAGCCCGACTAGAGAATCAGGAGCTAAACCATGGCACACAAAAAAGCAGGCGGCAGTTCCCGTAACGGCCGCGACTCGGAATCGAAACGCCTGGGCGTCAAGAGCTACGGCGGCGAGCTGATTTCCGCCGGAAGCATCATCGTCCGCCAGCGCGGCACCGAATTCCATCCCGGCGACAATGTCGGCATGGGCAAGGACCACACGCTGTTCGCCAAGGTCGAGGGCAAGGTCCAGTTTTCCGTCAAGGGCCCGACCAAGCGGCGCGTCGTCAGCATCGTCCCGGCAGCCGCCTGAGTTTCACTTTTTCGCGACGAAAGCCCTATC
>CAZGQB010000234.1:0-3963 GCA_964527055.1 uncultured Sulfuritalea sp. | reverse complement strand
CGCGGGTAGTCGATGGCGACATCCTCAAGCAGGCGTCCGGCGCGGTGCCACTGGCCGGCCACCATCTGGCCGACGGCATCGAGGTGGCCGCGTTCGCGGGCATTGGCCGGCAGCCCCTGTGCGGCGCCGAGGCAGCCGGCGGCCACGGCGATGGCCGTCGGCTCGGTGCCGAGCAAATGCAGGTAGGCCTTGAGCACGTGGCCCATGACAAAGCCCGGGCTTTCGGCAAGGGCGCCATCGACGCTGGCCACCGGATCCTCGATGTAGCAGGCGAATTGGTGCAGGGCGCGGCGGTAGTGGGCGAAGCTGTCGGCACTGGCGCCGGAATAGACAAGGCCGAGATCGTCATTGATGGACATTGGGCTTCTCCTTGGGGATCGATTGTGTTGTGGTCGGCGGGCATAGGTTCCGGATAATCGCGCCGGAAGCCGCGCGCAGTGCTAAGGTAATCCGTTGGGGGCGGTGGCGACATGCCCGAAGCGCCGGAAGGTTTGACCAAGGCGCCGGGGTCTTGTTCAGGAGGGCACACATGGATGTCCTTTCCGAGGTGCTTGCCGCGGTGCGTTTTTCCGGCGGAGTTTTTCTCGATGCCGAGTTCACTGCGCCGTGGTGCGTCGTGTCGCAGGTCGGGCCGGCGGAGTTCGATGCCCGCCAAGGGGGGATGCCGGCGCACCTGATCGCCTATCACTACGTGATCGACGGCCGACTGCTGATCCGCGTCGAAGACGGACCGCCGTTGCCGGTGCAGGCCGGCGAAATCGTGCTGCTACCGCGCAACGACGCGCATGTGCTGGGCAGTGCCGCCGACCTGCGCCCGGTGGTCATCGACGACCAGGTGCAGGCGCCGGGCGAACGGACGCCGGCGGTACTGCGCTACGGCGGTGGCGGCGAGCCGACGCATATCATCTGCGGCTATCTCGGCAGCGACACGCCCGACAACCTGCTGTTGAAGGCCCTGCCGCCGCTGCTCAAGCTTGGCGTGCGCGACGGCGCCGGCGGCGTCTGGATGGAAACCTCCTTCCGCCATGCCGCCGAGGAATTCGCCGTCGGCAGCAGCGGTTCGGCGGCCGTGCTCGGCAGGCTGGCCGAACTGCTGTTCGTCGAAGGCGTGCGCCGCTACGTGGCTGCCCTGCCGGAAAGCCAGAATGGCTGGCTGGCCGGCCTGCGCGACCGCCTGGTCGGCCGCGCCCTGGCCCTGCTGCACGGCCGCGTCCTCCATCCCTGGACCACCGAAGAACTGGCGCGCGAAGTCGGGTTGTCGCGCTCCGCCTTCGCCGAGCGCTTCACCAGCATGATCGGCGTGCCGCCGATGCGTTACCTTGCCAACTGGCGCCTGCAATTGGCTGCCGTCCGGCTGCGCGAAAGCGCCGCGGCGACGGAGCAAATCGCCGCCGACGTCGGCTACGAATCGGATGCCGCGTTCAACCGGGCGTTCAAGCGCGCTTTCAGTACGACGCCGGCGGCCTGGCGGAATGGCGGACGGACGACGCCTCGAGCGGACTAAACGCTAAACGAAACGCTAAACGGGCCGCGCGCTAAACGGGCCAGGGTCGAGTTGTTTTTCTGCAAGCCCGCGATGCACTGACGGCAGCATAACCAAAGCGCCCGGAAGAACCGGAGCGCGGCGAAAGCCACGACACCGCACCGTGCCGGCTCAAGGCAACTTAACCTGCTGACCGTCGGGGCGATAGATCAGCAGGTGGCCGACCACGCCGCCCTGGATCGACTTGACCATGGCCTCGAGCGCTTTCTGCGCTGCCTCGTCGCTCGGCTCGCGATCTCCCTGCCCGCTCAGGCACCCGACGAACACCATGTCCCAGGTTTGTCCGGTGTGGCGCGATTCTTCGACCAGCTCGGCAAAACCCTGGATCTCGCCGGTTTTCTTGTCGACGTACATCACGGGCGTCAGGGCACCGCCCTGACCGCTTTCGAACAGGCGTCGTTCTTCCGCCGTGGCGCCCTCCGGCAACTCCGCACGCACGAAAACGAAGAGCAGCCGCTGCGGCTCGGGTTGCCGGCGCGCCGCCTCCAGCAGGCTTTCAAATCCGGAAATGTTCATCTGCACATCCTCTCGCAGAACACGCGAGATTCTGGCACAGAATGCACAGTGGCCTGTTGGCCCCCCGTTGCGCGAACCCGGGTGCACCGTGGTGCCGACACCCTGCCCGACCTGGCAACGGCGCACAAGCGAAGCAACCTGGTCACGATCAAACGGCTGTCGAACGGATGGCCCGGCGCCAATCGTCAAGGCTCGGGCAACTCGACCTGTTCATCGCCCCCGCATCCGCGGCGCGGTATCGCGCAGGATCAGCGGCGGCGACGAAAACGGCGCCAGGCGTTCGAGGAAGTCGAGCAGTTCCAGCACCGGCGAGTTGCGGAAGAACGTGGTGGCCGGGGTTTCCATCCAGATGCGGTCCGCATAGGCGTAGAGTTCGTGCGGGCGGTCGCCGAAGCCGTCGCCGTCGAGGTCGAAGCCTTCGTAGGTGTCCCAACTGTTGCCCCACCAGGTGTCGTTCATCGGGTCGCCGTCGCCGATGATGGTCACCGGCCACAGGTTGCTGCGGAAGGTGTTGTCGATGGCGATATGGCCGCCCTTGGCGCCGTAGAAGTAGATGCCGGTGATGTTGTGGGCGATCAGGTTGTCGATGAAGACGATGCGGTTGAGCGGATTCATCGGCGAATCGGCCATGATGCCGTGGGCGCAATGGACGATCTCGTTGCCCTGGACCAGCGCCGCCGAGGTCTCCTTGAGGGCGACGCCGGCTCCCGAGGCGTCCATGGCGTGCAGGATGCGGTTGTGGCGGATGATCATGCCTTCCGAATTGAGAGCAATGATGCCGGTCGAGTTCTTTTCCAGCCGGTTGCGCTCGACGATGCTGCGATGCGAGAAGAGGAAATTGAAGGCGCGCCGGCTGTCGCGGATGGTGTTGCCGGCGTAGCGATTGTGCGGCGAGTTGCTGACCGTGATGTCGCGGATGTGGGCGATGTCGTTGTCTTCGATGCGGTTGCCGGTGCTGTACCAGATGCGGATGCCGTCGCCGCGCTCGGCCGAATCCTCGCCGCGCGAGCGGATGCGGTTGCGGCGCACGATGCTGTCGGTGGTGCGGTGCAGGGAAATGCCGAACAGCACGTCCTCGATGATATTGTTCTCGATCAGCAGGTCGCGGCCCTCGGTGACCATGATGGCGCCATCGATGGCGTCGTGCGAATCGCCGCTGCCGCGCAGGGTCAGGCCGCGCACGGTGACCTGGCTGGCCGAGATGGTCAGCACCGTGCCCCGGCCGCCGTTGTCGACGATGACCTGGCCGTTGCCGTCGACGGTCAGCGGCTTGTCGATCACCGCCGGCCCGCGGTAGGTGCCGGCCGGCAGGCGCAGCACGCTGCCCGGCCGGGCCATGTCGAGCCAGGTTTGCAGCGACTGCTCGGCGAAGGCCGGCAGCGCCGCGGCCAGGCCGAGCAGGATGGAAAGAAAACGGAGCGCCATGGGAGCGGCATTTAGCCAGCTATGCCCGGCCAAGGCGTGAACCTGCATCAAGTTTCCCGACAAATCACGCCGCTTATTCCCAGTAGCCGGTGACTTCGCTGGCCCAGGCCGTGGCGGCGAGCAGCGCCCGGTTCACCGATTCCGGGTCGACGCCGGCCAGCCGGGCCGCTTCCCGCATGCGCGGCAGGTCGAAGGCCTCGCTCGCCTCGGCGACGGCGAGCAGCGGGGCGTAGGGGCCGGTGTGCTCGGTCAGCGCCTGGCGGATGGCTTCGGCGATCGGGATGTCGTTGAGAATCTCGGCCAGCGGGCGGCGCAACAGGCGGTCGAGTTGCGAAAAGATGCCGGTCAGGAATAGCGGGTCGTGCGACTGGCCGGGCATCGCCTGCTCGGCCAGCACTTCCATCAGCCGGCCGCGGGTCAGCGCGTTCTCGATCAGCAGCCAGTCGCCGAAATGCGGGTCGCGCACCGAGAAGAGCAGC
>CAZGQB010000233.1:0-3963 GCA_964527055.1 uncultured Sulfuritalea sp. | reverse complement strand
GCGGTCCATCACCTCGCAGCCGGTTTCCTTTTCCAGGTTGCGCGCCTGCGAGGGCGAGATTTCGTGGTCCACGAAGAGGGCCTCGATGCGGCCGGCCGCCAGGTCGGCGGCGCCATGCAGCGGCTTCTCGAAGGCGCCGGGCGCGGGTTCCATGTCGACGAATTCGCGGATTTCCTCGCGCTTGCCGGCGCCGAGGTAGGCCGTGGCGTCGAAGCTGGAGCGCTTCTGGGTGAAGGTGGCGACGATGGCGAAGCCCAGCGTCTTGGCCAGGTCGCGCAGCTCGGCCAGCGAGGATTCGAACTCGATGTCGTCGACCTGCGGCAGTTGCACGGCGGCTACGATGGCCGGTCGGGGCGATTCCTTGCTGTCGGTTTGCATGCGGGACGGGCGGCTTGCTGAAGGGGAAGGCGGATAGTAACCGCCAATCCATCCGGGCGGCGGCGGACGGAAGCCGGCTACTCGTCGTATTGCCGGCGCAGCCGGTTCAGCCCCTGGCGGAAGGACTCGGCGTCGCCGTAGTCGAAGAAGCGCGGGTAGCGCTCGTGCGCGCCCTTGATGCGGCGCGCGTACTTGATCGGGCACCAGTACTGCTCGGTGCGCGCCGCGACTTCTCGCAGGTAGGCGGCGACGCCGTTGCCGTAGGAGCAGTAGAAGCAGTTGAACTTCTCGATCAGGTTGAGGTAGGGCAGGTCCTCGCGGTCGAAGACGATGTAGTCGGCGCGCTTCACCCTGGGGATGCGGTAGATCGGGAAGCAGACCCACTGGTACAAGGTGACGAACAGGTCCATCAGCAGGAAGGGAATCCAGCCGGCGTAAATCACCGGCGCCGTCAAGGCCACCAGCAGCCGCGAACGGACCAGGAAGCGCAGCAGGCCGACCTTGTAGCGCCGCTGCTGGCGCAGGAATTCGTCGGCCAGCTCGGCGCGCCGGCGCAGGAAGTCCTCGCGGTGCTGGCGGTAGTCCTCCTCGACCTCTTCCTGCAGGGTCTGGATGCGTTCGAGCAGTTCGTTGAGTTGTTGTCGCATGGATGATAGATAGGGGTGGTTGTGTTCGGTTCAAGGCGGCCGCCCGGCGCCTTGCCGGTTTGCTGGCGAAGCGCCTGAATCATGCGGTTCGCGCGGCGGATTCCGGCACTGGCCCTGTTTTTCGAGCCAGTACACGACGTTGCCGATCACCACCACGCTGCCGGAGATCACCGCCGACGCCGCGGTCACCGCACCGGCAGCGACGAGGAGAACCGCGCAGCCCTCGTCCTGGCATCCCATCAGGGAGCCGACCTGGTGCGGCTGCATGGTTGCCTTGCGTTCGTAGATCCCGCAGTCCGGGTCGTAGCGGGTGGTGGTTTCCGGCAGGTACAGGCAGCCGCCCAGAAATGCCAGGCTGCAGGCGGAGCCGAGGCGCCGGGCGAGGCGATTCATCCGGCCAGACCGTCGAAGACGAGCTTCGTTCCGGCCGCCAGCAGCGTCCAGGCCGTGACCAGGTTGAAGCCGCGCATGTCCACGGCCTGCAGCAGGCGGTAGCCGGCGAAGTAACCGATGGGGATCGCCGGCGCCAGCAGCAGCGAGACCGCGAGATTGGACAGGTCGATCAGGCCGAGCTGGGCATAGGGACCGAGCTTGGCGAAATTCACCGCGGTGAAGAAGATCACCGTGGTGCCGACCAGGCGCATCTTGTCCTTGTTCTGCGGCATCAGGTATTGCATGATCGGCGGGCCGCCTGCATGGGAGATGAAGCTGGTGAAGCCGGCGACCCCGCTCCAGAAGATGCCGGGCAGAAAAGTCGGCGCCGACGGCACGGCAAGGGCGACATCGCGCGCGGCGCGGAAGCGATCGAGGGCGAAGGCGATCGCCTCGATGCCGATCAGCAGCCTGATCCAGCGCGCATCGACGTGGCTGAAGGTGAGCCAGCCCAATGCAACGCCGATCATGGCGCCGGGCAGGATGATGCGCAGGTTGGCGGTGTCGGCCTTGCCGCGGAACACCACGAGGCCGATCAGGTCGATCACCAGCAGGATCGGCAGCATCACGGCGGCGGCGAAGGGCGCCGGCACCGCCAGCGCCATCAGCGGCACGCCGAGGCTGCCGGCGGCGCCGCCGAAGCCGGCCTTGGACATGCCGAACAGCAGGGTGGCGATGACGGCCAGCAGCCAAAAGGCGAGTGGCAGGGTGGTGGCGTGGTCGAACATCCGCCGATGATCGCTCAGTCCGCGCCGGCGATCCAGTCGACTGCCGCAAGCAGGGCTGCTTTCAGATTGATTTCGGCAGCCGCGCCGAGCGGTTCGCCGAGTTCGAAGCGCTCGCCGCGTATCGCCAGCAGCCAGCTGGGCGGCGCTGCGCCGTCCTCGATCTCGGCGAAGACCTTGAGCACGGCCTGCGGGCTCATGGCGTGCGTGGTGAAGCTGTCGTCGCGCGCGGCTTCGATGCGGGCGAGCGAGCAGGGCGCCGGCGCGTCGAGGCTGGCATCGACGAAGAGCACGCGGCGGCGACCCTGCAGGTCGAGCGCGTGCTCGACCTGGAGCTGGAAATCGGTGAGGTACTCGACCTCGCCCCATTCCGGATGGCGGCGCGCGAGTTCGGCGAAATGCTCGACGAACAGCGGACCAAGCGCATCGTCGCCGCGGCTGGGATTGCCCCAGCCGAAGATCAGCGTCGGCGCGGTCAAGGGATGTGGTGAGTGAGGCCGCGCTGGTCGCGCGTGGCTGCGTCGATCACCGTGCCGCCGGCGTCGACTATCGCGACTTCGAGCGGCATCTGCCCCAGCGCATGGGTGGCGCAGGACAGACAGGGATCGAAGGCGCGGATGGCGATTTCGATGTGGTTGAGCAGGCCCTCGGTGACCTCGCGCCCGTCGAGGTATTGCTTCGCGACTTCGCGCACCGCCGTGTTCATTGCCTGGTTGTTGTGGGTGGTGGAGACGATCAGGTTGGCGCGGATCACCTGGTCGTTGCCGTCGACTCGGTAGTGGTGGATCAGCGTGCCGCGCGGCGCCTCGATCACGCCGACGCCGCGTTCCTGGCGCTCGCCGGTGGCCATGAGGTCGGTACCGACGATGTCGTCGTCGTGCAGCAGGTCCTTGATGGTTTCGGCGGCGTGCAGCATTTCGATCATGCGCGCCCAGTGGTAGCCGAGCGTGGCTCCGGCTGCGCTGCCGCCGTCATGGGCCATGAATTCCTCGCGTGCCTTGTCCGCCAGCGGCGTCGGGATGTTGTCGCACAGCGTGACGCGCGACAGCGGGCCGACGCGGTAGGAGCCTTCCTCGGCGCCGAGCGACTTGAAGAAGGGGAACTTCATGTAGGACCACGGCTTGACGTCCTCGGCGATGACATCCCAGTAGCGGCCGTAGTCGAAATGGTCGAACAGGATCTTGCCGTCGATGTCCTTCGCGCGCAGGCCGCCGTGGTAGAGGTCCATCGCGCCGTCGGCCCGCACCAGACACATGCCGGCGGAACGGAAGCGGCCGAAGGCGTTGTACTCGGCAAGGTTCTGCTCGAACAGGCCGCGGATCAGGGCGACCGCATCACGGCTCCAGGCCACCATCTGGTAGGCGTCCTTCAACAACTCGGCGCGCTCTTCGGCCGAGAGCGACTTGTTCACGCCGCCGGGGACCGATCCGGTGCCATGCACGCGCTTGCCGGCCGTCATGCGGATCACTTCCTGGCCGTATTTGCGCAGCAGCACGCCCTTCTTCGCGATTTCCGGATGCGCGGCGACGACGCCGACGATGTTGCGCGCGGCCACATCGGAACCGAAGCCGAACAGCAGGTCGGGCGATGACAGATGGAAGAAGTGCAGGGCATGCGATTGCAGGATCTGGCCGGCGTGCATCAGGCGGCGGATCTTCTCGGCGGTCGGCGTCAGCTGCCTGACGCCGAGGATCATGTCCAGCGCCTTGGAGGCGGCGAGGTGGTGCGAGACCGGGCAGATGCCGCACAGGCGCTGCACCATGACCGGGATTTCCCAGTAG
>CAZGQB010000232.1:0-3988 GCA_964527055.1 uncultured Sulfuritalea sp. | reverse complement strand
GAACAGCAGCAGCCAGGCGCCGAGCACGAAGAAGCCGCCGGGCGGCAGCACCATGATCACCCAGGGCTGGAAGCCGGCGCCGAACAGCGAGATGCCGAACAGCGTGCCGGCGCCGAGGATTTCGCGCACCACGCCCAGCGCCAGCAGGCCGATGGTGAAGCCGACGCCCATGCCCGCGGCGTTGACCATGGCCGGGATGGGCGGGTTCTTCGCCGCGTGCGCCTCGGCGCGGCCGAGGATGATGCAATTCACCACGATGAGCTGGATGAAGGCGCCCAGCGCGTCGTAGAGCGCCAGGCTGATGGCCTGGATGGCGTAGTCCACCGCCGTGACGAAGGTGGCGATGATCACGATGTACACCGCGATGCGCACCTCCCTGGGCGTCAGCTTGCGCATCAGCGAGACCAGTCCGCAGGAACAGACCAGCACGAACAACGTCGCGACTCCCATCGAGATGGCATTGATCGCCGACACGGTGACGGCGAGCGTCGGGCACATGCCCAGCACCATGACGAAGACCGGGTTCTGGCGCCAGACGCCCTCCATGAACTCGTCCCAGGTTTGCGGCGCGTTCATGCCGCCTCCGCCGGGCCGCCCCAAAGAGGCGGCAATCCAAACACGCGGAAGGCGCGCAGCGCCTGAACAATTGTCATCCCCGCCCTCGGGGCGGGGAATGAGGGGTGGGTAGTACTTGGATTCATGATTTGCTCCCCAGCTTGTCCAGGTTCGGCACCAGGCGCGGCAGCAGCGCCTGCGCCGAATCGTTGATCGCCTTGCCCACGGCGCGCGAGGTGATCGTGGCGCCGGCGATGGCGTCGATCTGCCAGGCACCGGTCTTGCTGCCGTGCTTGACGGCCTTGACCTCGTTGGCCAGCGCCGAGAGATCCGCCTTGAGCTTCACATCGAGTCCCGTGAAGTTGGCGAGGAATTCCCTGTCGGTGATGATCTTGTCGCCGATGCCCGGCGTCTCGCGCATCGACACGACACCAATGCCGACCACGCACTGGCAATCCGGCTGGTAGCCGAACATGATGCGCACGTTGTCGGCATAACCCTTGCCCACGCCCTCGGCGGCAATGCCGGCAAGCTTGCCGGCTTCGTCGTAGGCGGCGAAGAATTTCACGGCACCGGGCGGAATCGCCGTGTCGCCGGCGCCGACTTTTGATATGCCGCCACCGGCTTGGGCGGAAAACTCTTCGATCGACTTCGCCTTGGGCAGCACCTTGAACACCGCACGCTCGGTGGCGATGCGCTTGTTGGCCGCAACCGCGTCGTAGGTGCCCTGGTAGGCGCCGACGATGATCAGGCCGCAGACCGCCGAGACCAGGCCGAGGGTGCGGATCATCGCGCCGGTCGGCGACTCGGGCGGCGCGGCCTCGGGCGCGGCAACCGCGATCGGAATCACCTTCTTCTCAGTGGACGACGGCTCGCTCATTTTTTTGGCTTGTTCGCCAGGAAGCGCTTCTTCGGCGTCACGGCGCTGGCTTCTTCGCGCGAGATGTAGCCGGGGTTAAGCGGATAGGTGGCGCGTTTCGTCACGCGGTCCAATCCAATCATGGCGCCGCGGCCAAACGGGACGGGCTGGGTGATTTTCTCGATCAGCGGCGACGCGGCGTTGGCGATCAGGATCGCGTACATCACGCCCTCCGGCAGGCCGCTGTAGTAGCGGATCACCACTGTCAGGAGGCCGATCAGCGCGCCATACACCCACATGCCTTTGGGCGTTACCGGCGAGGTCGCCATGTCGGTCGCCATGTACACCGCGCCGAGGATCAGGCCGCCCGAGAACAGCATGAAGAAGGGATTCGGATAGCGCGCCGGGTCGAAGGCGAACAGCAGCCAGGCCGTCAGCGCCGCGCTGCCCAGAACCGCCAGCGGGATGCGCCAGTCCATGTAGCGGCGCGAGGCAAGGTAGGCGCCGCAGAGCAGGATCAGCAGCGGCGACGGGCCCACCGCCATGTGGCCGGAAAGCGAGGTCAGCAGCTCGTCGGCATTGGCGATGACGCCGTCGAACTTCCACTTCGCCAGCGGCGTCGCCCCGGCCAGCGCGTCGAGGTTCTTGGCCTTGAGCCAGGCCACGGGATCGGCCGGGATCATCAGCGGCCAGGTCAGGGTCGAGGGAATGAACTCGGTGAATCGCCCCGGCAGGAAGGATGGCGTGTAGGTAGCGATCGCCGTCGGAAAGGCCGCCTGGACGAAGGCGCGGCCGACCAGCGCGGGATTGAAGACGTTGAAGCCGATGCCGCCGAACAGTGCCTTGCCCAGCGCGATGGCGACCATGCCGGCCACGGCGCCCATCCACAGCGGGAAGCCCGGCGGCAGCGTCAGCGCCAGCAGCAGCCCGGTGATGACGGCGGAGTAATCCGACAGGCGCCCGGCCTGGGTGCCGGTACGCACGAAGAAGCGCTCGGTGAGCAGGCAGATGCCGGTCACCACGGCGATCGAGGCCAGCGCCGAGATACCGTACTGGAAGACGTAGAAGGCGCAGATCGGCAGCAGCGAATACACCACGTTGCGCATGATGGTCTCGACCGTCTTGGTCGATTGCACATGCGGTGCCGAGCGGATTTCGATGAGTGGCTGGGTCATGGGACCATCCGATCGGTCGCACGCTTCCACCTGTCATTCCGGCGTACGCCGGAATCCAGCGACCTACACGCCGGGCAGAAGCCCCTGGATTCCGGCCTTCGCCGGAATGACACGGCGCTCATGCGGCCTTCTCCCGCAATATCTGCTTGGCGACGCGGAACTGCTGCACCAGCGGGATGTTGGACGGGCAGACGTAGGTGCAGCAGCCGCATTCGAAGCAGTCACCGAGGAAATACCGTTCGCCCATCAGGTCGTACTCACGCTTGGCGGCGAGCATGCCCAGGGCCGAGGGATTCAGTCCCATCGGGCAGGATTCGACGCACTCGCCGCACTTGATGCAGGGATAGGTCTGGCGCGACTCGCGCTCCTGCATGTCCTCGCGACGGAACACCAGCACGCCGGAGACGCCCTTGGTGATCGGCACGTCGAGCGAAGCGATGGCCTGGCCCATCATCGGCCCGCCGAGGATCACCTGGCGCGCATCCATGGCATCCACCGCCGGCGCGCCGGCGTAGTCGAGCACGAACTTCAGCGGCGTACCGAGGATCACCCGGTAGTCGCCGGGCTTGGCCACGCCGGGCCCGGTCACCGTCACCACGCGCTCGGTGAGGCCCTGCCCCAGCGGCAACAGCTTGCCCAGCGCCGCCAGCGTGCCGACGTTGCTGACCACCATGCCCAGCGCGATGGGCAGGCCGCCGGCCGGCATCTCGGCGCCGAACAGCGCCGTGATCAGCATCTTCTCGGCGCCCTGCGGGTACTTGGTCGGCACCGCCTCGACGTGGATTTCTTCCGTCACGCCGGCCGCCGCCGCGTCGGCGATGGCCTGGCGCAACACCAGCACCGCATCCGGCTTGTTGTCTTCGACGCCGATGATGGTGCGCACCGCGCCGGTGGCGCGCATCGCATAGCGGATGCCGGTGATCAGGTCGGCGGCATGCTCGATCATGACGCGGTGGTCGCAGGTGAGATAGGGTTCGCACTCGCAGCCATTCACCACCAGGGTATGCACCTTGGCCTGCTTGGGCACCGAGAGCTTGGCGTGAGTGGGAAAGGCGGCGCCACCGAGGCCGACCATGCCGGTATCCCAGATCGCCTGCAGGATGTCCTGGGCGGAGGCCTGCGACAGGTCGCGCGGACGGCCCCAGAGGTCTTCCTGGGTCGCGCCGGCATGCGCGCGAATGACGATGGACTCGACCCAGGGGCCGCGCATGCCGGGACGCAGGCCGATGAATTCGACCACGCCGGAAAGCGGCGCATGGTGCGGCACCGAGAGCCACTCGTCGCTACGCGCGATGGGCTGGCCGCGCACCACTTCCTGGCCGACGCGGACGATGGCGCGCGGCACCTTGCCGATGTGCTGCGACAGCGGCACCGTCACCCGGTCGGGGAAGGGCAGGCG
>CAZGQB010000231.1:0-3989 GCA_964527055.1 uncultured Sulfuritalea sp. | reverse complement strand
TCAAGGACAAGCACATCAAGTTCGACTACTCGCGCACCGACCCGCAGACCAACGGTTTCGTGAACGGTACGTTCACTTCCAGCGCCTCGGCCACCATCCTGACCCTGCTGCAGATGGTCAATCCCGACATCCCACACAACGAGGGCATGGTGCAGCCGATCGAAATCGTGATCCCGAGCGGCACCATCCTCAACGCCGCCTACCCGAAGGCCACCACCTTCGGCAACCACCTCTGTCCGCCCAATGCCGACGCCATCCAGCGCGCCCTCGCCCCGGTGATGCCCGACCGCGTCACTGCCGGCTGGAACAACCTGCTGGCCTCGCTGACCACCGGCATCGATCCCGGCAACAACGAAAAATACGTCGACATCGGCTTCATGGGCCTCAAGGGTGGCTCCGGCGCCATGCGCGGCACCGACGGCTACGACCACATCGGCATGATCGACGCCTCGGGCGGCGTGCTCGACCAGGATTACGAAATGTTCGAACAGCAGACGCCGCACACGCTGATCAAGCACGAACTGCTGACCGATTCGGCCGGCGCCGGCGAGTGGCGCGGCGGGCTCGGCGTCGAGACCATTTTCAGGATCGGCTCCGACAACACGCAACTGGTGACCTTCGGCGACGGCGACTTCGAGCCGGCCTTCGGCCTCTTCGGCGGCGGCGAAGGCGGCCTCAACTTCATCCGCCTGCACTACCCCGACGGCCAGACCGTGGTGCCGAAAAACAAGGACCTGATCACCGGCGTACCCATGGGCACCACCTACCACCAGGTCGCCAGCGGCGGTGGCGGCTACGGCGACCCGAAGAAGCGCGACCGCAAGCTGCTGGCCGAGGAGATTCGCAATGGCGTGATTACCCGGGAAGCGGCTGTGCGGGACTACGGGTACAGCGAGTGAATACTGAAATGAAACCCTCTTGTGCAACGGTCAGCGCACGATCGCGCCGCCAGGGTGCCCTGCTCCGCTCCATGTCCCCCGTCGTTGGCCTTCGGCCAACTCCTCCTCCTTTACTTGCGCGGAACAGGGCACCCTACCGTCACGATCCGGAGACACCATCGGGGGTTTTCGGTTGCAAGGCACCAGCGTATCCCGCCAGGGGTGTCGGGTGTCCGATTCCCGTAAGTAAAGGAGGAGGGGCAGCGCTTTATCGCCCC
Source organism: uncultured Sulfuritalea sp. (assembly GCA_964527055.1). Lineage (GTDB taxonomy): Bacteria > Pseudomonadota > Gammaproteobacteria > Burkholderiales > Rhodocyclaceae > Sulfuritalea. The sequence continues at coordinate 2,833 of CAZGQB010000231.1, read as the reverse complement.
GGGGGACATGGAGGGAATCGGACACCCGGCGCCCCGGGCGCCGCACCTACCATCGCACTCACTGTGACCGAACGACCATGAATTTCGAACTCACCAACGACCAGCAGCAGATCCGCGACACCTTCGCGCGCTTCTGTGACGAGCGCATCGCGCCGCAGGCGGCCGCGCTGGACGAAGCGAAGCAATACCCCCGCGCCCTGTTCCAGGAACTGGCCGACCTCGGCTTCTTCGGCATGCGCTACCCCGAAGAAGTCGGCGGTAGCGGTACGGCGCTGACCGAGTTCGCGCTCGCGCTGCAGGAAATCGCGCGCGGCTCGATGTCGCTCGCCGGCGCAGTGGCCATGCAGTCGCTGATGGGCACCAAGTTCCTGCACCTGCTGGGCAACGAGGACATCATCGGGCGCCTGTTCAAACCCGCGCTGCGCGGCGAAAAGATCGGCGCGATCTGCATGACCGAACCGAATGCCGGCTCCGACCTCGATTCCATCGCCACCACGGCGAAGAAGGTCGACGGCGGCTATGTACTCAACGGCCAGAAGACCTGGATCACCTCGGCGCCGGTGGCGGATTTCTTCACGGTGTTCGCCAAAGCCGGCGAAGAGAAGAAGCTGACCATCTTCCTCGTCGAGAAGCACTTCAAGGGCATCACGGTGGGGCGCGAAATCCACAAGATGGGCGTCTGGGCGCTGCCGACGTCCGAAGTCGCCTTCGACGAATGCTTCGTCCCCGACAGTCATCGCCTGTCGAAGGAGGAAGGCGACGGCGAAGGCCACCTGCGCAAAACGCTGGGCGAGATCCGCATCATCACCGGCGCCATGGGCCTCGGCGTGGCGCACGCGGCGCTGGCCGAGGCGGTGCGCTACGCCGGCGAACGCAAGCAGTTCGGCAAGGCGATCAACCGCTACCAGGCGATCCAGATGAAGCTGGCCGAGATGGCCACCGAACTGGAAGCCGCCGAACATCTCGTGTACTACGCGGCCTGGCGGCGCGATGCGGGCAAGCCCTACCACAAGGAAGCGGCGATGGCCAAGCTGTTCGCCACCGAGACCGCGGCCACGGTCTGCGACAAGGCGGCGCGCGTCTTCGCTTCCTACGGCTATGCCATGGAATATCCGGTGCAACGCTACCTGCGCGATGTCCGCTTCACGTTGATCGGCGGCGGCACCAGCGAGATTTTGAAATTGATTATTGCCAAGGAGGTATCGGCGTGAACCAGCGTCGCATCAAGGTTCTACTCGGAAAACCCGGCCTAGACGGCCACGACCAGGGCGCAAAAGTCGTCGCGCGGGCCATGATGGATGCCGGCTTCGAGGTCATCTACACAGGATTGCGGCAGACGCCGGAACAAATCGCGCGCATCGCACTCGAAGAAGACGTCGACGTGATCTCGCTCTCCAGCATGGCCGGTTCGCATCTCCCCTTCTGCCGCAAGCTCAAACCCCTGCTCGAAGCCAACGGCCTCGCCGACAAGCTCTGGGTGATTGGCGGCAACCTGCCGGCGCAGGACCACGCCGCGCTGCGCGAACTCGGTTTCAAGGGCATCTTCCCTTCGGGTTCAAAACTCGACGCGATCTGCGAGTACATCCGGAGCAACACAAGATGAACAGCCCCCACGCTCACATGCGTTCGCTGCCCCCCGCGGGGGCGCCCGACCTCCTTGAGACGGCTCAGCGGAGGTCGGTATGAACGCCCCACAGAAACCCGAAATGAAGAAAGTCATCAACGAGTCCGGCATCGAAGTCAAGCCGCTGTACACCGCGGCCGACGTCGAAGCCAGCGGCGGCATGGAGATGGTCGGCGAACCCGGGGCTTACCCTTTCACGCGCGGCATCCACCGCGAGATGTATCGCAAGCAGCCGTGGACCATGCGCCAGTACGCCGGCTTCGGCAATCCGGCCGACACCAACCAGCGCTTCAAGTACCTGATCGCCAATGGCCAGACCGGCCTCAACGTCGCCTTCGACCTGCCGACGCAGATCGGCCTCGATTCCGACGATCCGCTGGCCGAGGGCGAGATCGGCCGAGTCGGCATGTCGATCGACACCCTGCGCGACTTCGAAATCGCCTTCGACGGCATCGACCTGAAGAAGATCACCGTCTCGCTGACCATCAACGGCGCGGCGGCGATCCTGATCGCGATGTACCTGGCCATGGCCGAGAAGCGCGGCTACGACATCAAGGAACTGCGCGGTACGGCGCAGAACGACATCCTCAAGGAATTCATCGGCCGCGGCACCTGGATCTTCCCGGTCGAACCCTCGATCCGCCTGGTCGGCGACACCATCGAGTATTGCGCCAAGGAGGCGCCGAAATACACGCCGGTCTCGGTCTGCGGTTACCACATCCGCGAATCCGGGGCGACCCCGGCACAGGAAATCGCCTACGCTTTCTGCATCGCCAAGGCCTATGCCGACGACGCGATCCGGCGCGGCCTGCCCGTCGACGAATTCGCCGGACGCCTGTCTTACAACTTCAATATCTTCGGCAACATCTTCGAGCAGGTGTGCAAGTTCCGCGCCGGGCGTGGCCTGTGGGCCAAGATCATGAAGGAGCAGTACGGCGCCGAGAAGCCCGGCTCGATGTGGCTGCGAATGATCGCTGCCGGCGGCGGCGGCGGCCTGACTTTCGAACAGCCCGAGGTGAACATCATGCGCGGCGCCTACTACGCGCTGATCTCGGCGCTGTCGGGCACGCAGACCATGGCCTTGTGTTCCTACGACGAGGCCTACACCATCCCCACCGAGTACTCGGCGCGCATCTCGCTGCGCACCATGCAGTTGCTGATCGAGGAAATGGGCCTGACCGAAACCGTCGATCCGCTGGCGGGCTCCTT
>CAZGQB010000230.1:1471-3994 GCA_964527055.1 uncultured Sulfuritalea sp. | reverse complement strand
TGTGCAGCAGCAGCAGGTATTGCAGCGGCGTGATGCCGCGCTGCCGCGTCACCTGTTCGCTGAAGCGCAGGAAGCGGCGCAACTGGTAGCGGAATTGGGAAAGGGCTTCGAATTCGCGCTTGCTCAGGGGTGGTCTCGCCATATCAGAAACATCCGAATTGCCTTTTTGCAATACTCCAAAGGGGGTATCGCCGGCCACCGCTGAAGGCGGCGCACCTAAAGTATCATACCGTGCGTATATCACGGCATGATGTATTGGTGGATTGATATCCCGTTCCCCAACCTTCTGGAGGCTCGATGGAAGTGACAACGAGAATGCCCGCCTGCGACGACCACGGCTACCTGCTCGATCCGGCCGACTGGAGCGAAGACCTGGCGCGGGAACTGGCACGCCAGGAAAACATCGAACTGACCGAACCGCACTGGCTGGCGATCCGCTACATGCGCGAGTTCTTCGCCGAGCACCAGGTGATCCCCGACGTGCGCTTCGTCATGCGCCACCTGGGCGAACGCTGCGGCGGCTCGCGCAACCTGGTGTTCGAGCTGTTCCCCTTCGGTTACGTCAAGCAGGCCTGCCGCATCGCCGGCATGAGGAAGCCGAGGAGCTGGAGCACCGGCTAGCCCGCCCTGGCCGCGGCCGGCCTCAGGCGCCGGCGATCGGGTGGGTCGCGAGCAGAACCACCACCAGTGCGAACAGGATCAGCGACAACAGCTTCCAGAACACCAGCGGGTTGCGCTCGATGAGCGGCGGCGCGCGCTCGCTCAGGAAGCTGCGATTCGGGTGACGCAGGTCGTGGAGAAGCTCGGAAACCGTCTCGTAGCGCCACTCGGGATTGGGGTGCACCGCCTTTTTGATCGCACCATCGACCCACACCGGCACATCTCCACGGGTTTGCAGCAGCGAGGCGTACTTGAGCCGCTTCTGCTCGGCGGCGCTCTTGCACTTGGCGACTTCGGCGCCGTAGGGCAGCCGGCCGCAGAGTAGCTGGTAGGCGATGACGCCGAGCGAAAACTGGTCGGAGCGCGTCGTGCCCTCCTCCCACAGGAAGTATTCCGGTGCGGTGTATTGCGGCGTGCCGAGCATGGTGCCGCGCTCGGCTGGTGCTATTGCCTCGACTACGCCGGCGACGCTTGCCGAACCGAAGTCGATCAGCTTCACGGTGCCGGCGGCGTCGATCAGGACATTGTCCGGCCGCAAATCCTGATGCAGCATTTCAAGGCGGTGAAAAGCCTGCAGACCCCTGGCGATCTGATCGATCAGGTTGCGCACGGTTTCGAGGTCCGGCTGCGGATGGTCGCGCATCCATTGCGTGAGCGTGCAACCTTCGATGTACTCGGTGGTCACGTAGAGAAACTGCTTCTTGCGATTCAGGCCGCCGGGCTTGAGCACGTGGGGATGGCTGATGCGCCGTGCGATCCACTCCTCCATCAGGAAAGCTTCGAGATGGCCCGCGTCCTGGCCCAGGTCGACCGACGGAATCTTGATGACGAGCTTCTCGTCCGTGGCGATGTCGCTGGCCAGATAGACATGGCTGCGGCTGCTGGCGTGCAGTTCGCGCTCGATGCGATAGCCGTCGAACGCGGCCCCGGCTTCGAGCAGCGGCGGCAGCGGCAGTTCGGCCAGTTGCTGCTGAAACTCGCCGATCTCGCCCGAAGACAGGCCGTCGACGCGCACTAGCTGCACGGTCAGGTTGTCGCTGCTGCCCCGCGCAAAGGCCTCCGCCGTGATCGCCGCGGCGGCGGCATCGAGGTTGTCGCCATGCTTCGCCAGCGCTTCCAGAACGAGCTTCGGCTCGACGTATTCATGCACGCCGTCGGTGGCGATGACGAACACGTCACCCGCCTCCAGCGCCACGGTGCGATAGTCGATGTCGAGCTGCGGATGGATGCCGAAGGCGCGGCTCAGATAGCTTTTGTCCTCGCTGACGACGACGCGATGTTCCTGCGTCAGTGGTTCGGCATTGCCGCCGCGCAGCAGCGTGATGCGACCGTCGCCGATATGGAACAGGTGCGCCGTGGTCGACTTGAAGACGATGCCGCTGAAGGTGCAGACATGGCCGCGATCCTTGTCGAAGCGGCCCTGCCCCCGCTGTGTCTGCGAATACAGCCAGGCGTTGGTCGCAGCCAGCGTCTTGAGGGCGGAGGTCTTGACCGACCATGCTTCCGAGGTGCTGTAGTAATCGTCGAGAAAACTATGCACCGCGAACTGCGCCGCGAGGTGGCCAACCTCGCTGCTGCTGATGCCGTCGGCCAGCGCCACGGCGACGCCCTTGCTGGCGCGCAAAGGCTCGTCGGGCAGGAGCGCGCCGTGAAAGTCCTGGTTGGCTTCCTTGCGCCCCTTGTCCGAGTGCTGGCCGATCGTCAGCGTCAGCCGAAGACTGGACTCAAGAAACACGAAGGGCCGCCCCGAGTGTTTCTTGGCCCCCTGGGGGGAGAACCGAGCGAAGCGAGGTTTTCGGGGGGGGACTCATGTTCAGGCCGGCTTGCGCTTCGGTGCGGTCTTGACGTGCGTCGAGTACAGCG
>CAZGQB010000230.1:0-1371 GCA_964527055.1 uncultured Sulfuritalea sp. | reverse complement strand
CATGTTCAGGCCGGCTTGCGCTTCGGTGCGGTCTTGACGTGCGTCGAGTACAGCGTCAGGCCGACGAAGGCCAGGCCGCCGACCAGGTTGCCGATGACGGTCGGGATCTCGTTCCAGACCATGTAGTCGTAAAGCGAGAAGTTGCCGCCCAGCATCAGGCCCGACGGAAACAGAAACATGTTCACGATCGAGTGCTCGAAGCCCATGTAGAAGAACACCATGATCGGCATCCACATCGCGACCACCTTGCCGCTGACATGCGTCGACAACATGGCGGCGACCACGCCGGTGGACACCATCCAGTTGCACAGCACGCCGCGGATGAACAGGGTGAGCATGCCGGCCGCGCCGTGCGCGGCGTAACCGACCGTGCGGCCTTCGCCGATGGTGCCGATCTTCTGGGCCACGGTATTGGGCGCCTCGGTGAAGCCGAAGGTCCAGATGATGGCCATCATTACCGCCACCGTCAGGGCGCCGGCGAAGTTGCCGAAGAATACGAGCGTCCAGTTGCGCAGGATGCCGCCGACGGTAACGCCGGGACGCTTGTCGATCAAGGCCAGGGGGGCGAGGGTGAACACGCCGGTCAGCAGGTCGAAGCCGAGCAGGTACAGCAGGATGAAGCCGACCGGGAAGAGCACCGCGCCGAGCAGCGGCTGGCCGGTCTGGACGGTGACGGTGATGGCGAAGGCCGCCGCCAGCGCGAGGATCGCACCCGCCATGTAGGCGCGTACCAGGGTGTCGCGGGTCGACATGAAGATCTTGGATTCGCCCGCATCCACCATTTTGGTGACGAACTCCGCAGGTGCCAGGTAAGCCATGATGTTTCCTTTCGTGGAATCGAATAAATGGCAAGGGGGTGGCGGCCGGAATTGCTCGAGTCGCCGGGTTCGGCGGGACGGTCTTTGCGGCACCCTTGCCAGGGCAACGGTTCCATAGCAGCGATCGTGCCATGCCTGAAAACCCTGATCTGGTGCGCCTCTCGCCGCTGCGCACGAAATCGGCGGGTGATGAACCACGGGCTTGCGCACGTTCGTGGTGCGCTGCAATACGAAAATGAGTCAATATGGTGCGGACGGATCTGCCGTCCCCGCGGTTTGTGGCCGATTTCACGGGATTCTGCGCTGGCACACGCCTTGCTGATGGGAAACGAAGCCCATCGATCTTCGCAAAGGATGCACACAATGAAGAAGCAGAAACTGGTAGTGGTCGGCAACGGCATGGCCGGCATGCGCGCCGTGGAGGAGTTGTTGAAGCTCGCGCCCGACCTCTACGACATCACCGTGTTCGGCGCCGAGCCGCACCCCAACTACAACCGTATCCTGCTCTCGCCGGTGCTGGCGGGCGAGATGACCATCAACGACATCATCCTCA
>CAZGQB010000229.1:0-4005 GCA_964527055.1 uncultured Sulfuritalea sp. | reverse complement strand
GCGAGGGCTTCGAGGATGTCGGGCAGGCGGGATTTCCAGCGGCCCTTGCCGGTGAAGTTGGCGGCGAGTTGTTGCTCGGTCTGCGGTGCGGAGTTCAGTGCGGCGGCCATGGCGGCGAGTTGTTCGGGCAGGGTGGCGGGCCAGGGCTGTGCGACGGCTGGTGCGGGGACCGGAGTCGGGGGACTCGGGGCTCCGTCAGAAGGCTTTTGATTCCTCCGCCCCGAGTCCCCCGACTCCAGCCCGATGGGCGCTTGTGCCGATTGTGGCGCTTGAAATTCGGGGCGCAGCCAGTGGATCGTTCCGTTTGCTTCCTCGGCGACACGCTCGGCATTGAGGGCGACGAGGCGTTCGAGGATTTGTTCCTCGGAAGGTTTGTCGTGCCAACCGTAGGCGTCGAGCACGGCGGCATCGAGTTCCTCGTGCAGGGATTTCAGCACGGCGACGAGGCCTTTTTCGTGGATGGCTTTGTCCTTGGCGCTCAGTGGCGTGCCATTCGCCGTGTCGCCACCGCCGACTTTTACGAGGACGTTGTAGAGGCCGGTCAGCGTCAGGTCGTCATGCTGCGCCAGCACGCGCTTGCGCTGGGCGTCGATCTGCTCGGCGAGGTCACGGATGCGGGCTTGCTGTGTGAGGTTGGCGATGGGGAAGGGGAAGGTTTCGAAGCATCGGGACTTGTTGTAGCGCGGGCGATCTTCCAGCGTGCCGCCTTGCGCCAGCGCCCAGACAACATGAACGCGACTGGAGAGCGCGCCTAGCCAATATGCATCGTCGAGTGCGATGCAGACCAGCATGTTGTCAGGTGCAGTTGTGGCGTCTAGGAACTGAAACGTCCGATGCTTGGCGGTTTCGACCGTCGCAATGTAACGCGGCAGACCGGCAAGATATTTGCGCAGTTCAGTGCGTGGTTTGCCGTGCAGCCACCAGAACTTGGCATAGCCCGCGCCGTCGGGCGAGTGAGCCTTGGCGTCACGCTCCGGCTTCACGCGCTCCAGTACCCATTGGTAAGTCGCGGGCCAGCGACGGCGTACTTCGTCGGCCTCGTGGCCGAACAGGTCGATCAGCCTCACGCCGCGCGGGCGGTCGGTCAGATCCTTGCCATTGCGGTAATCCTTGATCGGCGCGTCGGCTTCGAGCCGCGTGGCCTCGTCGGGTTTGACGATAAAGCCAGCGCCGTGCAGCTTGAAACCGGGCGAACTGATGCCGCCGTTCGCCCGCAGTGCCTGCGCCGCCGTCACGTCAGCGCCGACTTTCAGGTCGGCATGGATCGCGCCGTGGCGCTCAGCCAGTTCCACGTCCAGCCCTTCGCCCTTGCCTTCGCGCTCGGCGCTGACGTCGAGCCGCCGGCCCTCGCCCCTGCCCGGCGCGGCGACGGTCATCGCGATCCTGACCGCCGCGCCGTCGGCGCTATCCACCCAGGGGTGGTCGGGAATGGCGAAGGCCAGATGGATGCCGCTGTCCAGCGCGCCCTGCACCACACGGCGGTTGAAGGTCTGCCGCAGCGAATTCGTGGTGATGAAGCCGAAGCGCGAGAGCCTGCCCTGCGCCACGAGCTGCGCGGCGTGGTGCCACCAGAACATGACGAAGTCGGCCGACTCGGGTACCGCCGGCCACGCCCCGCGCAGCGCTTCGACATAGCCGTCGCCGAGCGCCTGGCGCATGGTCGAGGCGCCGATGAAAGGCGGATTGCCGACCACCACGTCGGCCGCCGGCCACTCGGCCTGACGCGGATTCCTGTAACGCATCAGCGGCACGCGCGCGGTCTCGTCGGGCGCATCCTCGCCGGTGACCGGGTGTTTCTTCGTCGTGCGGCCATCCCAGCGCGTGACGGGAATGCCCTTCTCGTCGGTCACGTAGTCGACGCCGTCGTGGGCCAGCACGGCGTCGCGGCATTCGATGTTGCGGAAGTCCTTGAGGATCGGGCTGGGCGGCAGGCCGCTGCCCTGCGTGCGGAAGTGCCATTGCAGGTAGCCGATCCACAGCACCAGTTCGGCGATGGCCGCCGCGCGCGGGTTGAGTTCGAGGCCGAGGAACTGGTGCGGGTCGACGGTGAGTCCTTCGGCTTCGAGCAGGGTCTGGCCGTGGCCGATGTCGTGCAGCTGGTTGAGCACTTCGCCTTCGAGGCGCTTGAGGTGTTCCAGCGCGACGTACAGAAAATTTCCGCTGCCGCAGGCCGGGTCGAGCACGCGCAGGCTGCACAGCCGGTGGTGGAAGGCGCGCAACTCGGCCACCGCCTCCTTCTGTTTGCCTTCGCCGGCCAGCAGCACGGCGGCGCCCTGCACGTAGCCCCATGCGCGGCGCAAGGGCTCGATCACGGTGGGCTGCACCAGGCGGTCGACGTAGGCGCGCGGCGTGTAGTGGGCGCCCAGGGCGTGGCGCTCCAGCGGGTCGAGCGCGCGTTCGAGCAGGGTGCCGAAGATGGCCGGCTCGACCTGGGTCCAGTCGGCTTTCGAGGCTTCGAGCAGCATGCCGATCTGCTCGCGGCTCAGCGCCAGCACCTCGGGGTTCTTGAACAGCTTGCCGTTGAAGCGCGGCAGGGTCTGGCGCAACACCACCGAGAAGCCGCCGCCGTCCATCTCGCGCCACAGCGCGCCGACCAGCGGCACGAACTGCGCCGGCTCGTCGGCCAGGCCTTTCAGCAATTCGGTGAAGCTGGCCTTGGGGATCAGGCCGACATCCTCGGCGAACATGCTGAACAGGCAGCGCGTGAGGAAGCCGGCGACACTTTCGGGGGCGTGGCCGGCCTCTTCCAGCAGCTTGGCGAGTGCGGCGAGATGGCCGGCGATTTCGCGCGTGACGCGGGCGGCATGGCGCGTCGGGTCGAGCGCGAGCGGATCGGTCCAGATGGCGGCGAGGCGCGCGTGGATGCCGGCGTCGCGCAGGTCGGCCAGCCGGATGCGGTGTGAGCGCGGATCGGGGAAGGGCACGTAGGTGGCGCCGCTGCGCGTGAATTCGGCATACAGCTCGATGACATTGCCGACATCGACCACGACCAGGAAGGGCGGCCGGCCTTCTCCGGCCGGCAGGGCGCGGGCGTAGTTCTCGGCCTGGCTGCGGGCGCGCAAGAGGGCGTCGTCGTAGCCGGCTTTCGCCGTGCCGCCGGCGCCGACTTTTATCTTCTTGGCTTCGAGCACGAAACAGCCGCGCTTGTAGCAGTCGATGCGGCCGGCGCTGGAGCCGCCGTCGCCGTGGCGGAAGGTGAGCGGGCGCTCGAACATGTAATCCTGCTCGGGCGTGGCGTGCGGCGCGGGCTGGCCGAGCAGGCGGCACAGCTCGATGGTGAAGCTTTGCGCCGTGGCGAGTTCCGAGGCGGTGACGCCCTGCCAGCGGGCGATGAAGTGTTCTATCGAATCGGGCGTGGCGGCGGCGGGCGTCATGGCAGGGGCATTGTACTTGCCGTTACCTGCCCGCGAAGCGGAATCCCAGGTACGCAGAGCGAGCCGGCGCCGTCCGCAAGGGATACCGTCTCCGGCTGAGCCGGAGACATAACTTTCTGTTTTCCGGCAAGTCGCGCGGCGGCGCTGTGGCACTGCTGTGGCACAATTGTCCGCACCCCTCGCCGCGCCGCCGCGCACGGAACCAGGAACACCATGACCGTCCGCAATCTCGAATTCCTCTTCCATCCCAGGTCGGTCGCCGTGGTCGCCGAACCGGCCGAGCAGGGCTGCTATGCCGACGTGGTGCTGCGCAACCTGGCGGCGGGCGGATTTGCCGGCACGGTGACGCCGGTGGCGGCGAAGAAGCATTCGCTGTTCGGCATCGGCACCCACGTACATCTTTCGGAACTGGCCAAGGCGCCCGACCTCGCCGTGGTTTGCGCGCCCCTGCGCGACGTGGCCGGCATCGTCGCCGAACTGGGCAAGCGCGGCACGCGCGCCGTGATCGTCGGGCCGTCGCTGCGCGAGAAGCTGGGCGAAGCCCAGGTGGCCGCGGCGCGCAAGGCCATCCTCGACGCGGCGCGGCCCAGGCTGGTACAAATACTCAACCCCAACAACAACGGCCTGGTGG
>CAZGQB010000228.1:0-4006 GCA_964527055.1 uncultured Sulfuritalea sp. | reverse complement strand
GTCGGCGTGTTGTGGTCGGCCGTGGCGACGATCGACGACACGCGCCAGGGCTTGCGTCCGGCCAGCTTGAGGCCTTCGAAGGCCTGCGGACTGGTGACTTCGTGCACCAGGTGGCGGTCTATGTAGAGCAGGGCCGTGCCATCGTCCTCGACACGGACGACATGGCTGTCCCAGAGTTTTTCGTAAAGCGTTTTTGACATGATTTCCAAAGCATCGGCGCGAGTCTTGAATTATCGCACAGCAGCGCCGGCCGAATCGCCGGGAACCCCGCGCCAGACAAGAATCAGGCCGGCCAGGGCCAGCGCCGACGCGGCACTGAAGGTGATCGTGGCGCCGGCGCTTTCCCACAGGGCGCCGGCCAGCAAGGCGCCGCCAAGCCCCCCGGCGCCGTAGGCGACGCTGCCATACAGCGCCTGCGCACGCGCCTGCTGGCCTGCTGCGAACCAGCTATTGAGGGCCGCCATGGTGGCGGCGTGATGGGCGCCGAAGCTGGCCCCATGCAGCAACTGCGCCAGAACCAGCAGGACGAGGAAATCGACAGCCCAGCCGATCATCATGAAACGCAGCACGGCCAAGGCGAAACAGGCAAGCAGGATGCGGCGCATGGAAACCCGCAGCGAAATCCGCGGCATCAGCAAGAACACTACGATCTCGGCCACCACGCCGAGCGTCCACAGCACGCCGACCAGCGCCTTGCCGTAGCCGTGGGCCACCAGGTGGATCGAGTAAAAAACGTAGAGGGCGCCATGCGCGGCTGTCATCAGCAAGCCGGCGACCAGCAGGAATACCACCTTGCGCTGGCGCAGCACGGCGACGATCGGACCTGCAACCAGGTCCGCGTGGCCCTTGACTTCGCGCAGCGTCAGTGCGCTGAGCAGAGTACCCAGCAGCAGCGTCCAGCTCACCCACAGCTGCGCCGCGATCGGCGCTGCATCGAGCAGCAGGCCGACGCCCATCACCGCGACGATGAATCCGACGGAACCCCACAGCCGGATGCGGCCATAACGCTCCGGATGCGCCGCCAGGTGACCCAGCGTCAGCGCTTCGACCAGAGGCAGCGAAGCGCTCCAGAAAAAATGCAGCACGGCCAGCCCGACCAGCAGGCCGACAAAGTCCTCAGTCAGGAATACCACGCAAAAGCTCGCCAGCGCGGCCGCCGTCGAGCCGATCACGAGGCGTACGCGCCGGCCGCCACGGTCTGCCAGCCAACTCCAGAGCAGCGGCGACAGCAATCGCATCAGCTGTCCGAGCGACATCAGCACCGCGATGCGGCCGGCTGAAAGCCCGATGGATTGCAGGTAGAGCGCGAAATACGGCAGGAAGGCGCCGATGAACGCGAAGTACCAGAAATACCAGACGGCCAGACGGCCGTGCGGCAGGATGGTCAAGCTTGGTGTTTCTGGCCGGCGCGGAAGGCCTGCAGCAGGTGGAAGATCTCGTCCTTGAGCTTGACCCGCGCCTTCTTCATGTCTTCCAGCGTGAAGTCGGCGACCGGCATGTCGTGTTCCTCGAGGTCTTCCACCTTGCCGGTGAGGCGGTTGTAGCGGGCGAACAGGCTGCCGATGTAGCCGCCGCCCGCCTTCAGGACATCGATGGCGTCGCGCATATCGGGAAATTCGGAGTAAAGGTCATGGTGATCGACTTGCATGGTTTCCTGCCCTGTATATCGTGTTGTCGGAAATTTCCTGCGGATTCTATCAGGCGACGCCGGGGGCCTTGCCGGCAATCACCGGCGTCGGGCATGTGACATCGGCACACTGGGCGCGGTGATGCAGGGCGGCGTCGGTCAGCACCAGTGCCAGCATCGCCTCGGCGATCGGCGTGGCGCGAATGCCGACGCAGGGATCGTGGCGGCCGTGGGTTTCGATGATGGCCGGTTCGCCGGCCAGGTTGATCGTGCGCCGCGGCAGGCGGATGCTCGAGGTCGGCTTGACTGCCATCCTCACCACCACCTCCTGCCCGGTGGAAATCCCGCCCAGAATTCCCCCCGCATTGTTGCCGAGAAAGCCTTCTGGTGTCAGTTCGTCGCCGTGTTCGCTGCCCTTCTGCGTGACGGACGCGAAACCGGCGCCGATCTCCACGCCTTTGACGGCATTGATGCCCATCATGGCGTAGGCGATGTCGGCGTCGAGCCGGTCATACACCGGTTCGCCCCAGCCGACCGGCACGCCGCGCGCGACCACGGTAACTTCGGCACCCACGGAATTTCCCGACTTGCGCAGGGCGTCCATGTAAGCCTCAAGCTGTGGCACGAGAGCGGCATTCGGCGCAAAGAAGGGATTGGTATCGATCGCGGCCTCGTCCTGCCAGGGAATGTCGATCTCGCCGAGCCGGCTCATCCAGCCGCGTACCGTCACGCCATAGCGCTGTTGCAGCCATTTCCTGGCAATCGCGCCGGCGGCGACGCGCACCGCGGTTTCGCGCGCCGAGGCGCGACCGCTGCCGCGATGATCGCGAATTCCGTACTTGTGCCAGTAGGTGTAGTCGGCATGGCCGGGACGGAACATCTCCGCGATGTTGCCGTAGTCCTTGCTGCGCTGGTCCTCGTTGCGGATCAGGAGGCCGATCGGCGTCCCCGTGGTGCGGCCTTCATAGACGCCGGAAAGTATCTCGACCGTATCGGACTCGCGGCGCTGGGTGACATGGCGCGATGTTCCCGGCTTGCGCCGGTCGAGCTGAAGCTGGATGTCGGCGGCGGATATTTCCAGACCGGGAGGGCAGCCGTCGACCACGCAGCCGATCGCGGGACCGTGCGATTCGCCGAAGGAAGTGATGCAGAACAGGGAGCCGAACGTATTGCCGGACATGGAGGCTGAATTACTCCGGGAAGACAGGGAAATGGAAGCAGGAGCTTACCATGCTGACCGCACGGCCGTTGCTCCGGGCTTCGCCGTGGGCCCGGAAAATACGGTCTTACGGGGCGCCGTCAGATTGCCCGAGGGCAAGCAGCGCATCGCGCACCACCGGCTTGAGCTGCGCTTCCTCGGCGGTGCCGAGCGACTTCAGGATCTCGGTGCGCATGCGCGGTTCCCAGGTGCGCCGCAGATGATTCGCGACATCGGCCACGGCCTGCGCCTGGTCCGGCATGGCCTCGAAGAAGGCGCCGATCTGGTTCGCCATCCTGATCAGGTGTGCCCGATTCATTCCCTGATGTCCTCCGGAATGCCGCCGCCGCTGTAGCACACGCAGCTTTCCTGGCGCAGGAAGCCGATCAGGGTCAGATTCAGCTTTTCCGCGAGACGCACCGCCGCGGCCGTCGGTGCCGACACCGCGGCGAGCGTGCCGATGCCCAGCGCCGCAGCCTTCTGCACCATCTCGAAACTGGCACGGCTGGTGATGATCAGGGCATCGCTGCCGGTGTCGATGCGGGCGTCGACGCCGTCGCGGGCCAGCGCACCCAGCGTCTTGTCCAGCGCGTTGTGGCGGCCGACGTCCTCGCGCACGTGGCTGATGACACCATCGCGGCCGACGCGGCAGGCGGCATGGGTGGCGCCGGTGGCCTGTTGCACCCGCTGCTGCGCCGGCAGGCTGCGCATGCCGGCGTGGAGCGCGGCCAACGGAAACAGGTTTGATGCCGGCAACGGCGACAGCTCGCGCCGCACCTGGTCGAGGCTCTCGACCCCGCACAAGCCGCAACCGGTACGTCCCGCAAGGCTGCGCCGATGCGCCTTGAGCCGGGCGAAGGCGTCGCCCGCGATCTCGATCTGCAGGGTTATGCCGGCTGCCGACTCGCTGATGCCGATGTCGAAGATGTCCCGGCGGCGCGCCACAATGCCCTCGCTCAGGCTGAAGCCGACGGCGAAATCTTCCAGGTCGGCCGGCGTCGCCAGCATCACCGCGTGGCTGATGCCGTTGTACTCGAAGGCGACCGGCGCCTCCTCGGCCAGGTCGTCGGGCCGGCCCGCGCCATCGCGCCATACCGTGCGTCGCTGGATGGCCTTCATGCGCCGGCGAGCCGCGCGACCTGCACCGCGGTGACCTTGTACTCGGGGCAGTTGGTGGCCCA
>CAZGQB010000227.1:0-4020 GCA_964527055.1 uncultured Sulfuritalea sp. | reverse complement strand
GTGGATGGCAGGGGGGCCGGCTGCGACGGCATCCGGCTGCTGTCCGAGGGCGTCTGCGAACTCAAGCGCCTGGATGTCGATCCCGCGTTCCGCGACCTCGGCGTCGGCCGCGACCTGGCGCTGGAGGCGATCCGCGTGGCGCGCAGGATCGGCTACCGCAAGTTCCTGCTCGACACGCTGCCGGCGATGCGCATCGCGGTCAAGCTCTACCGCGAACTGGGCTTCGACGAGGCGCCCGCCTATTACCAGACGCCGGTCGAGGGCACGCAATTCCTCGCCCTCGACCTCGAAAACTGGTCCGAAGACGCGATCAACAACCGCACGCTGCACCACCTGTTCGACTTCAATCGCGCCTGGTCGAACAAGATGCGCGAAGTCGATCCGGGCTACTTCGAAAAGCTCTCGCACCTGCAGACGCCGGAACTGCTGTGGATCGGCTGCTCCGATTCGCGCGTGCCGGCCAACGAGATCGTCGGCCTCCTGCCGGGCGAGGTCTTCGTCCATCGCAATGTCGCCAACGTCGTGGTGCATACCGACCTCAACTGCCTGTCGGTGATCCAGTTCGCGGTCGATGTACTCAAGGTCAAGCACATCATGGTCGTCGGCCACTACGGCTGCGGCGGCGTCAAGGCCGCGCTCGACGGCGCCCGCGTCGGCCTGGTCGACATCTGGCTGCGGCATGTGCGCGACGTGCGCGCCAAGCACCTGCAGAAAATCGACACCCTGCCGCCGGAGGCACGGCACGACAGGCTGTGCGAACTCAATGTACTGGAGCAGGTGGCCAATGTCTGCCAGACCTATGTCGTGCAGGATGCCTGGGCGCGCGGCCAGCCGCTCACCATCCACGGCTGGATCTACGGCCTCAAGGACGGCCTGATGCGCGATCTCGACATCACCGTCAACGCCGCCGACCAGCTTCCCGGCCGCTACACCACAGCGCTTTCAACCTTGCTCTGAAGGAACCGCCATGTCCGACCCCATCGTCATCGTCTCCGCCGCCCGCACGCCCATGGGTGGCTTCATGGGCGACTTCGCCTCGCTGACCTGCGCCCAGCTCGGCAGCGTTGCGATCAAGGCCGCCGTCGAGCGCGCCGGGCTCAAGCCGGAACAGGTCGACGAAGTCATCATGGGCTGCGTGCTGCCCGCCGGCCAGGGCCAGGCGCCGGCGCGCCAGGCTTCGCTCGGCGCCGGACTGCCGCTGGCGGCCGGCTGCACCACGGTGAACAAGATGTGCGGCTCGGGCATGCGCGCGGCGATGTACGCGCATGACATGCTTGTCGCCGGCAGCGTCGAGGTCATGGTCGCCGGCGGCATGGAGTCGATGAGCAACGCGCCCTACCTCTTGCCCAAGGCGCGCGGCGGCTTGCGCCTCGGCCACGGCGAGGTCAAGGACCACATGTTCCTCGACGGCCTCGAAGACGCCTATGACAAGGGCCGCCTGATGGGCACCTTCGCCGAGGACTGCGCCGGCAGCTACAAGTTCAGCCGCGAGGCGCAGGATGCTTTCGCCATCGCATCCACCACCCGTTCCAAGCAGGCCAATACGGACGGCAGCTTCGCCTGGGAAATCGCCCCGGTGACGGTGTCCGGCCGCAAGGGCGATGTCGTCATCGACAAGGACGAGCAACCGTTCAAGGCGCAACTGGAAAAGATCCCGACGCTGAAGCCGGCCTTCCGCAAGGACGGCACGGTCACGGCCGCCAACTCGTCCTCGATTTCCGACGGTGCCGCGGCGCTGGTCATGATGCGCGCGTCCACCGCCGCGAAGCTGGGGCTCAAGCCGGTCGCCACGATGGTCGGCCACAGCACCTTCGCCCAGGAGCCGGGTTTGTTCACCACCGCCCCGGTCGGCGCCATGAAGAAGCTGCTGGCGAAGAACGGCTGGAGCGCCGACAGCGTCGACCTCTGGGAGATCAACGAGGCCTTCGCCGTGGTGACCATGGCGGCGATGCACGACCTCGGACTGCCCCACGACAGGGTCAACGTCCATGGCGGCGCCTGCGCGCTGGGCCATCCGATCGGTGCTTCCGGCGCGCGGGTCATCGTCACGCTGATCGGCGCACTGAAGAAGCACGGCAAGAAGCGCGGCGTCGCCAGCCTTTGCATCGGCGGCGGCGAAGCGACGGCGGTCGGCATCGAGCTGGTGTAGCAATGATCCTGAGCGAAGAACAGGAACAGATCCGCGACATGCTGCGCGATTTCGCGCGCGAGCAGCTCGCCCCCAAGGCGGCCGAATGGGACCGCACGTCGCACTTCCCGCGCGAGGAGCTGCGGGCGCTGGGCGAGCTCGGCTGCTGCGGCATGGTGGTGCCCGAGGAATGGGGCGGCGCCGGGCTGGATTACGTTTCGCTGGCGCTGGCGCTGGAGGAAATCGCCTCCGGCGACGGCGCTGTGTCCACCATCATCAGCGTGCAGAACTCGGTGGTCTGCGGCCCGATCAACGCCTTCGGCACGGACGCGCAGAAGGAGAAATACCTGAAGAAGCTGGCGACCGGCGAATGGCTGGGCTGCTTCTGCCTGACCGAGCCGCATGTCGGCTCCGACGCGGCGGCGATCCGGACCAAGGCAGTCAGGGACGGTGACCACTGGGTTCTCAACGGCGTCAAGCAGTTCATCACCACCGGCAAGAATGCCCAGGTCGCCGTGGTCTTCGCCGTCACCGATCCGGGAGCCGGCAAGAAGGGCATCTCGGCCTTCATCGTGCCCGCAGACACGCCGGGCTACATCGTCGCCCGCGTCGAGGAGAAGCTCGGCCAGCATGCCTCTGACACGGCGCAGATCCTGTTCGAGAACTGTCGCATTCCCGCCGAGAATCTGCTTGGCGCCGAAGGCCAGGGTTACCGCATCGCCCTGTCCAACCTCGAAGGCGGCCGCATCGGCATTTCGGCGCAGGCCGTCGGCATGGCGCGTGCGGCTTTCGAGGCGGCGCTGGCTTATGCGCACGAACGCGAGAGCTTCGGCAAGCCGATCTTCGAGCATCAATCGGTGAACTTCCGCCTCGCCGACATGGCGGTGCAGATCGAGGCTGCCCGACAGCTGGTGCACCACGCGGCTTCCTTGCGCGACGCCGGTCGGCCCTGCCTCAAGGAAGCCTCGATGGCCAAGCTGTTCGCCTCCGAGATGGCCGAGCGCGTGTGTTCTGATGCGATCCAGATCCACGGCGGCTACGGCTATGTCAGCGATTTCCCGGTCGAGCGCATCTACCGCGACGTGCGCGTCTGCCAGATCTACGAAGGTGCGTCCGACATCCAGCGCCTTGTCATCGGCCGCTCTCTGTCAAACTGAGTCCATCACGGGAGAATTGCAATGGCTGAACCCATAGAGTTCTGGTTCGATTTTTCCTCGCCCTATTCCTACCTCGCCAGCGAGCGCATCGACGAACTCGCGGCGAAATACGGGCGCAAGGTGAAGTGGCGGCCGGTCATGCTCGGGGCCGCCTTCAAGGTCTCGGGCCTTCCGCTTCTGCTGACAGTGCCGCTCAAGGGCGAATACAGCAAGCGCGACATCGAGCGTTCGGCGCGCTTCATGGACCTGCCCTTTGCGTTCCCGTCCAGGTTTCCTGCCGCCACGCTGGCTGCGGCGCGCGGCTACTACTGGTTGCACGGGCAGGACTGCACCCTCGCCAGGAAGTTCGCCCACGCCGTGTTCCGCGCCTACTGGGTGGATGATTGCGACATTGGCGAGCTGCCGGTGGTGCTGGAAATCGTCGACTACCTAGGCATCGACAGCGACGCTTTCATGACCGCCATCGCCACGCCGGCAATCAAGGATCGCGTCAAGCAGGAAACCGACGCCGCGATTGCACAAGGTATGTTCGGCGCGCCGTACTTCATGGTGGACGGCGAACCCTTCTGGGGCGCCGACCGCCTGCCGCAAATCGACAAGTGGCTCGCCACGGGAGGCTTCTAGTGTCCGTCATCAAATCCAGACTCAACACGCGCAGCGAGGAATTCAAGGCCAACGCGGCGGCGATGAGCGCGCTGGTCGCCGACCTGCGCGAGAAGACCGTCGCCGTTTCGG
>CAZGQB010000226.1:0-4065 GCA_964527055.1 uncultured Sulfuritalea sp. | reverse complement strand
GGCTTCAGCCCCTCAGACCATCCGGCTTGGCCATTTTCTGGCCGTATGGAAGACACGGAGAATCTCGACGGCGTTGCCGCGCACGCGATAAGGCAGGATGTATGGGAACCGTGTTACGACAAGTTCCCGCGTTCCGGCAATGCGGCCGGGGCGCCCCATATGGGGGTGGTCTGCGAGCATGGCCCCGCTGTGTCGCAGATGGAGCACGAACTCGGCTGCCGTGCGCGGACTGTCCCTGGCAATGTAGGCAGCCACATCATCCAGGTTTTCCAGGGCGCGACGCAGCCATTTAACCTGCATACTTCTTCACTACCGCATCGATTTCCGCATCAGAGGCAAAGTCATTGGCATCGGCTTCCTTGAGTGCCTGCTGGATTTCCCCGATCTGCCAGGCTTCCAGGTCGATATATTGACGAAGGGCTTCGCTAGCGAGGTAGGACTTGGATCGATTGGTGGCATCAGCCAGCTTGTCGAGTCGCTCCTTCATTTCTATCGGAACGCGCAAGGTCAGTGTCGTGGTTTCCATGGCAAACACCTTTTATCATAATGTGTACAACTGAATATTATTACTAAATCAATGGCCTCGATTATCAAATCGCAGTCGCACCCCTCTTGCATCCATCAAATCCAGTCGAGCGGACTCGTTATGCAGCACACGGAAGCAAGATTGAATTTTCCATATCCCCTGCGGAAAAAGTCGGCGCCGGTGACACGGCGCTGTAGGACGGGGATTGCGTGGTATTGCAGGTCGGCAAGCGGAAATTTGCCCGCGTCACGCTGAGTTGATGCGCCGCTGATTTTCGTGGGGCCGGCTTCAGCCGGCCGGGCTGAATGGCGGACTGAAGTCCGCCCCACGAAGGGCAAACCGTCGCAGGTTTCGCGGGTCCGGCTTCAGCCGGTCATGGCGGACCATGCCGAGCGGCTATTCCGGAATTTCCATCACCTCGGCGATGGCGCGATAGACCTCGCGCATGGTCGTAATGGGCAAGCGGGCCAGGGGCCCCGCCGACAAGCGCCGGTTGTCGATCGCGCGCAGCTGGTCGATCAGCAGATCCGAATCCTGATCGAGCCTATTCAGCGCGGTAACGCGCAGGCGCAGCGGCGCGGCGTCATTCATCAGCTTGGTCGTCAGCGGCACGACAAGCGTCGATGGATGCCCGGCGTCCAGCAGTGCCTGTCCCTGCACGATCAGAACCGGCCGCATTTTCCCCGGTTCGGTGCCGCGACTGGGATTGAGGTTGGCGAGCCAGACCTCGCCGTTACCGGGTTTTGCCAGGCCCATACTCGACGGTATCGAATTCAGTACATATCCGCATGCTTTCATCGCGCACGCGCGCCGAAACCGACTGCAGCCGCTTGCGCCGTTCTTCGGCGGCGACTTCCCGGTTCATGCGGCTGATGGCCAGGCGGACATACTCCGAGCGGGGCAGGTGCAGCAGCTTTGCCCTGGCATCCACTTCCTTCATCAAATTCTCGGGCAGTCGGACGGAAAATGCGGTCATTGCAGAAGTACGAGATGGGTTCAAAAGCGTAATACAAATCGTACTAAAAAAAGACCACCCGAGTCAACGACGCGAATGCATTGCCTCTGCCCGAGCAAAAGATGGCGGCGGCTGTGGCAAGAAAGCCACAAAATTGCCTTGGCCGAGAGCAAAAACTGCCGTCGTAATTGTCCGCCATCCGGCGCTGAAGCAGAATGCCTCCAGCTTCCCGGATTCGGGTAGTGGCAGCGCGCAGTGACCGACCACGTGGTGTCATTGCAGACTGTTTAAAACCAACTCTCTTTTTGGAGAAATCTATGCAAAAGAAACTCATCGCTCTGGCCATCGCCGGCCTGGCTTCCACGGGCGCTCTGGCCCAGACCAACGTCACGGTCTACGGTATCGTCGATATGGGCGTGCTCAATGCGAAAGCCGATGGCCGCAGCAGCGGCTGGAAAATTGATAACGGCCTGTTGTCGGGTTCGCGCCTCGGCTTCAAGGGCGAGGAAGATCTCGGCGGCGGCCTCAAGACCATCTTCACGCTTGAGTACATGCTGATGCCCGACGTCAATGCGCCTCTGGGTTCCGCCGGTGACTGGAGCGGTACCGCCACCCGTCAGGCCTACGTCGGCCTGAAGGGCAACTGGGGCACCGTGGTTGCCGGTCGTCTGCAAGGCGCCGGCTACAACTTCACCTGCGCGCACAACCCGGTTGCCGGCGGCGCCTTCGACACCATCAGCAAACTGGTTGGCGGCCAGCTTCTGCTGGGCTGCGGTTCGGCCGGTCGCACCAACAACTCGGTCGCCTACCTTTCGCCGAACTGGAGCGGCTTCACGTTCGAATACAACCACGCACGCGTGACTGAAAACGCCAACCGCGTCTACAGCGCCGCCTACCCCGGCCTGGTCGCTGGCGCGGACCCCGCCCACGGTACGGACGATGCCTACGCCAACATGGTTCGCGGCAACTACACCAACGGCCCGTTCTCGGTCAGCCTTGTCTGGTCTGGTCTTGAAGGCGGTAAGAACAACACGACGGGCGCATTGCTGGTAACGCAGCCGGCTGATACCGATGAATGGGGTATCGGCGCCGATTACGACTTCGGCATGGTCAGGATCTATGGCACCTATCAGGACCGGGACACCGATACGGCGCCCGGCGCCAAGCTTGCCGTCAATGGCGACAAGTGGGCCGTCGGCGCTTCGATCCCGGTCTTCAAGGTCGGCAGCATCATGCTTTCCTACGGCGACTTCAGCTCGGACGTGTCGGGCGCGGATGCGGACGCATGGACCCTGGCCTATACCCATAGCCTGTCCAAGCGCACGACCCTGTACGGTGGCTACTCCAGTGTGAGCAACGACAGCCTGAACCTCTCCACTGCTGCAGGCTCGAACGCCGCACCGCGTACCGGCGGCGACGCCAGCATGCTGGCTTTCGGCGTGCGTCACACGTTCTGATTGTCCTTGGTCGGGGCTTGACTCCGACCTGGTTCAAGCAGCAAACAACGGCCACCTTCGGGTGGCCGTTTTTTTTGCCCTGAAAAGTCGGCGCCGGCGCTACGGCACCGAGCGGCTACGCCACCGGGTGTTTCCCCGCGATCCCGGCCATCAGCCGCTCCATCTCGCGTACGGCGGAGATGTCGTCGAAAAGCCTGTCCCCGCCGGCCGCGATCCGGCTCCGGCAGGACGCCCCGAACGCCGCAACGGACGCCAGGCGCAGGGCCAGCCCGACGTAATCCGCCTCGCTGTCGGCGACCAGTTCGTCGAGTCCGATGGCCTTGTAAAGCCCGAAACCGAAGCGGTCGCGCAGGGTTTTTCCGGCCAGCGTGACCACCGGCGTGCCCATCGCCAGCGCGTCGAGCGTCGTGTTGTAGCCGTTGAACGGCACGCTGTCGAGCACCACATCGCTCAACTGCAGGACGCGCAGGTAGGCGGCATAGCCTTGCATCGGCAGGAAGCGGATGCGCCCGGCGAGCTGCGGCCGGTTTTTCAGCAGGCGATTCTCCACCGCCTCCCTGAGGTAGGTTTGCAGCGGTTCGAACAGAACGATGACTGCCCTGGGATCGTGCCGCAACACGTCTTCGAACAGGCGGTCCATCACCGGCATCAGCTTGTAAGCCTGCTGCGCGCAGCAATACAGGTGCTCGTCCTCGGCAAAGCCGAAGCTGGCCCGGGTCAGGGTGCGGTCCTCGCCGGCGGGGCGGCGGTAACAGGCGATATTGCCCGTCGCCTGCGACAGCAGCAGCCGCTCGCTGTAGTGCGCCGGACTGTCGGCCGTCTCGAAGTTTTCCCAGGAGAGGAAGCAGTCCATGTTGGCGATGCCGGTCGTGTCGGGGTGGCCGAACCAGGTCATTTGCACCGGCGCCAGCCTCGCCATGGCCAGGAAATAGCTCATCGGCTCCATGCCGATGTCCTGGTAGAACAGGATGTCCGGGCGCAGGGCCGCGATCGCTTCCCTTGCCGAGGGCAGGTCGCGGCCGGCCAGCCGCAGCACACCGGCGGCGGCGCCGTCGATCGCTCGGGCGACGGCATCGTCCGGCGCCGGCTGCAGGCGGATGGCGACCAGCTCGAAGCGCGACCTGTCG
>CAZGQB010000225.1:0-4068 GCA_964527055.1 uncultured Sulfuritalea sp. | reverse complement strand
GGCTGGCGCTGGATCGCGTCGGTTTCACGGTTGAAGATCGCGACCGCTCCCAGGGCCTTTATTTTGTGCGCTATGTCGATCCCGATGTCGATAGCAAGAAAAAGGATGAGGACAAGGGGTTCATTTCCAGGTTGATGTTCTGGAAAGGAAGCGGCGGCGACAAGCCGAGTCAGGCCCAATACCGCATTCACGTCAAGCGGGCCGGTGAGGCCACCACGGTTCAGGTGCTGACCCGCGAAGGGGGCATCGACAAGTCCGAGACTTCGAAGCGGATTCTTGGCCTGCTGTACGACCAGTTGAAGTAATCCGGAGTCGGGAACAACGTGCGTTTCGCCTCACTCGGCAGCGGCAGCCGGGGCAATGCCTTGCTGGTCGAAGCCGGAAATACGCGGGTGCTGGTTGATGCCGGGTTCGGGCCGCGCGAAATCTTGCGCCGGCTGGCACGCTTGAACCTTGCGGGCGAGGATGTCGATGCGATCCTGGTCACCCATGAACATTCCGATCACGTCGGCGGAGTTTTTCCCTGTGCACGGCGTTTCGACTGGAAGATTTTTCTGACCCACGGCACGCTGATGTCCTGTCGCGCGGATCGCGCCGACGTGCCGACCACCATCATCGACAGCAATGAGCCGTTTTCGGTCGGCGATCTCGGCATCCATCCGTATCCAGTACCCCACGATGCCCGAGAGCCGGTACAGTTCGTCCTGACCGACGGCGGCGGGAGGCTTGGCGTGCTGACCGACGCCGGTCACATCACGTCACACATGGTGGCCATGCTCGATGGCTGCGACGCATTGGTTCTGGAATGCAATCACGATGCGGAGATGCTGGCTCAGGGCAGTTATCCTCCGGCGCTGAAGCACCGGGTGGGCGGCCCCTGGGGCCATCTGGACAATGCCGCTGCCGCCTCGCTGTTGTCCCGACTGGATTCGACGCGCCTGCGCCATGTGGTTGCGGCACATCTTTCAGAGCAAAACAACTTGCCTGCGCTTGCCAGGGACGCCTTGTCGGTGCCCCTGGGCTGTGCGTCCGAATGGATTGGGGTCGCGACCCAGGCCGAAGGCTTCGCCTGGCGCGACCTGTGAAACGAAAGCCGCCATCCGGCATTGATGATCTATACACAAAAAAAGCCAGCCCGAAGGCTGGCTTTTCCTTGCCCGAAGGCGGACGGAGCATTACTTCTTCATTGCGTCCTTGGCACCATCGGCAGCGCCTTTCATAGCGCCATCCGTGCCGCCTTTGGCAGCGCCTTCTGCGCCACCCTTGGCAGCTGCTTTGGCGACGTCGGTCATCTTGGAGGCGTCGGTGGCAGCAGCCGGAGCAGCAGCCGGAGCAGCGGCCGGAGCAGCAGCAGTGTCAGCCGGCTTCGGAGCCTCAGAAGTAGGAGCAGGAGCGGGAGCGGGAGCGGGAGCCGGAGCCGGAGCGGGAGCGGGAGCCGGAGCGGGAGCCGGAGCGGGAGCTTCGGTCTTGCCGCAAGCGGAAACAGCCAGGGCGAGGAGGGCGGCGACGAGGAGAGATTGTTTCATTTTTGGTGAGTTCCTTAAGGTTTGGAAATTGATCGGCCAATTGGTTGATCAAACGTTTCCGTTTTGATCAGCCGGAAACTTTACCATATCGATCCAAAAAATGGTGCACCACGGCAGGCTATCGGTAGCGGGTTGCATCAAAGGCCCGTGGTATTGATCTGCAGGCACGGATGGGACAGATCCCACAATTCCGCGAAGCGCTG
The DNA here is from genome assembly GCA_964527055.1 of uncultured Sulfuritalea sp. Taxonomy (GTDB): domain Bacteria; phylum Pseudomonadota; class Gammaproteobacteria; order Burkholderiales; family Rhodocyclaceae; genus Sulfuritalea. The sequence goes on along the minus strand of CAZGQB010000225.1, from coordinate 2,339 downwards.
CCACCACGGGTGGATGTAGGCCGGGTCGTCGACGACCAGCGCGCTGCGCGGCTGGTCGATGTGAAAACGGCGCACACCGTGGGCATCATCCGCGAGCAGGTGCGAATCGGCAAGATGGCGCAGGTTGGCCGGACTTTGCCGTACGTCGATCATGTGCGAAAAGCGGGCGATGACGTGCACCAGGCGTGGTGCCTGCCGATGCAAGGGCCCCGGGTCATGCAGCACGATTCGGATTTGCCGCAGGCGATCGCTGGCGAGGAAGTTCGAGAGCGATTGAAGCCGTGCGTGGTCGTCCAGCTGCAAGCTGAGCAGGTCGCGATCGAAGATCAGCAACTCGCGCTCGGCCCGGCCCAGGACCGTATCGCATGCCTGGCGATACTCGGCTTCGCTGGTGAGTAACTGGTAAGAAGGGTTCATGATCGAAGACGCCGTGGCTCCTGATGTGGGCAAACCGCGGTTCTGCCGTGGGTTGAGGAACGATCGCTTCGCCGCCCGAACCGGGACGAGCGGCAAGGCGGGGTTTGATGGGCCGATTATAATCACCACCTTTTGTCGGACGGTTCCCGTCATTCTCCATGCCGCTGGCGAACATCGAATCCCTGGACCATGAAGGTCGCGGCGTGGCCCATGTCGATGGCAAGGCGATTTTCATCGCCGGAGCCCTGCCCGGCGAAATAGTCGAGTACGCCAGCTATCGGCGCAAGCGGAACTACGAAAAGGCCCATGCCATTGGTGTGCTGCGCCCCTCCAGTCAGCGGGTGGCTCCGCCGTGTCCGCATTTCGGCACCTGCGGCGGATGCTCGATGCAGCATCTCAACCTTGCCGGCCAGACCGCCGCCAAGCAGCGCGTGCTGGAAGACGCCTTGTGGCATATCGCCCGGCTCAAGCCCGAACAGCTGTTTCCGCCGATTGCCGGCACGGGATCGGCCTATCGGTCGCGGGCCAGGCTTTCCGTGCGACATGTCGACAGCAAGGGTGGGGCATTGGTAGGTTTTCGCGAAAAGCAAAGCAGTTACGTGGCGGTGATGGATTCCTGTCTGGTGCTGCCCGCGCATGTTTCGGTCTTGATCCCCAGACTCAAGACACTGGTCGAGGCCATGTCCCGGCCGGATCGCATGCCGCAGATCGAGGTCGCCGTCGGCGCTGCGCGGACGGCGCTCCTGCTGCGCCATCTCGAGCCACTCAGCGCCGAAGATCATGACCAACTGCGAAGCTTCGCCGATGCGCATGGAATCATCTGGTATCTGCAGTCGAAGGGACTTGACTCGGTCGTCCTCTTCCATCCGCCCGACGCCCCGCCACTCAGTTATGAACTGCCGGATTTCGGCCTGCAACTGCAGTTTCATCCGACCGAATTCACCCAGGTCAATCAGGGCGTCAATCGCATGCTCGTGCGACGGGCCATGGCCCTGCTGAAGCCACGGGCCGGCGAGCGGATTGCGGATCTGTTTTGCGGACTCGGAAATTTCACCCTGCCCATCGCCCGGATGGGCGCGCGTGTCCTCGGCATCGAAGGCAGCCCGGAACTGGTCAAGCGCGCGGAAGAGAATGCGGCCGCCAACGGCCTCGCGGCGCAGTGTGAATTTGCCGTCGCCAACCTGTTCGAGATGACAGGTGAAAGCTTTTCCGGCCTCGGTGCATTCGACAAAATGCTGATCGATCCGCCGCGCGAAGGAGCGATCGCGGTGGTCAAGGCACTGCCGGAGTCGGGCGGTCCGCGGCGCATCGTCTATGTCTCGTGCAGTCCGGCCACGCTGGCGCGTGACGCGGCGGTGCTGGTGCATGAAAAGGGCTACCGTTTCATCGGTGCGGGCATGGCCAACATGTTTCCGCACACCTCCCACCTCGAATCGATCGCCCTGTTCGAAAAGTAAAACGGCGACCGCAGTCGCCGTTTGATGCCTTGGCGCCGTGTCGCCGGCGCCGTCGGCAAGGGATACCGTCTCCGGCTTTGCCGCAGACATAACTTTTCGAACCTAGTCGCGCTCTCCGGTAAAGGCCATCAGCAACTGCAACAGGCTTACGAAGACGTTGTAGATGTCGAGATACACCGCCAGCGTCGCCGTGATGTAGTTGGTCTCGCCGCCTTGCACGATGCGGTTGATGTCATACAGGATGTAGGCGGAGAAGAGGACCACGGCGATCGCCGAAATCGCCAGCGACAAGGCCGGGATCTGGAAGAAGATGTTGGCCACGATGGCGACCAGCAGCAGGATCACGCCGGAAAACAGGAATTTGCCGAGATTCGAGAAATCCCGCTTGGTGGTGGAAGCGACGGCTGCCAGGGAGACGAAGATCGCTCCGGTTCCGCCCGCGGCCATCGCGATCAGTGTGCCGCC
>CAZGQB010000224.1:0-4115 GCA_964527055.1 uncultured Sulfuritalea sp. | reverse complement strand
CTTTACGAAGTTCACCAGAAGGTGCATCCGCGTGCGGTCAGCGGCATCTTCGCCACCTGGCGCTGGGCACTGGTCTGGTTTACCCAGCTGATCTATTACGGCATGTGCTGGCTGCCGTGGAACGGGCGGCAAGCGGTGCTGTTCGACCTGGTGGAGCGCAAGTTCTACATCTTCGGACTGGTCTTCTGGCCGCAGGATGTGATTTTCCTGGCGATCCTGCTGATCATTTCGGCCTACTCGTTGTTCCTGTTCACGGCCGTTGGCGGCCGCCTTTGGTGCGGCTATGCCTGTCCGCAAACGGTCTATACGGAAATTTTCACCTGGATCGAACAGAAAATCGAGGGCGAGCGCAATGCGCGCATCAAACTCGATGCGGCGCCGATGGGCGCGCGCAAGCTCTGGCTGCGCAGCGCGAAATATGTTTCCTGGGGGTTGTTGTCGTTCTGGACCGGATTCACCTTCGTCGGTTACTTCACTCCGATCCAGACGTTGTGGGGCTCCTTGTGGAGTTTCTCGCTGGGGCCCTGGGAAACCTTCTGGATGCTCTTTTACGGCGCATTCACTTACCTGTTTGCCGGACACATGCGCGAACAGGTGTGCAAGCACATGTGTCCGTATGCGCGCTTCCAGGGCGTCATGTTCGACCCGGACACGCTGACCATCACCTATGACACCGAACGCGGCGAGCCGCGCGGCGCGCGGAAAAAAGGGCTGGATCCGAAGGCGATCGCCAAGGGTGACTGCGTTGACTGCGGCATCTGCGTCCAGGTCTGTCCGACCGGCATCGACATCCGCAAGGGGCTCCAATACGAATGCATCGGCTGCGCCGCCTGCATCGACGCCTGCGACCAGGTCATGGAAAAGATGAACTATCCGAAGGGTCTGATCCGCTATTCCACCGAGCATGCAATCGAAGCGCACTGGGGCTGGAAGGAAATCCTCGGTCACGTGGCGCGGCCGCGGGTGATCATCTATTCCGCGATACTCGGGGCGATCTGCGTCGCCTTTGTCTGGGGCATCGCCACCAAACCCGCCTTGCGCGTCGATGTGATCCGCGACCGTGCCACGCTGGCACGTGAAGTCGAAGGGGGTCTGATCGAAAACGTGTATCGCCTGCACGTGATCAACGTTTCCGAAACCCCGCACCGCTATGCGGTAAGCGTTTCCGGCCTGCCGGGGATCGACATGGTCGGTGATCGAATCATCGAGGTTCCGGCGGCGGGGGCAAAAAGCTTTGCCGTCCAGGTCCGGGTGCCGGCGGACTCGGGGAAGCAGGGTTCGAACCAGATCTTTTTCGATGTCAAGTCGCTTGCCGACGCCAGGGTGGCCGTGCATGAAAAGGCCAGTTTCCTGCAACCATGAAGGATGAAAAAGTGAATTCGGAAGCCGCTCGCCCCTGGTATCGGGAACCCTGGCCGTGGATTCTTGCGGCCGGACCTGCCATCGTCGTGGTTGCCGGAATTTTTACCGCCTGGCTTGCGGTCAAAAGCAATGACGGGCTGGTGACCGACGACTATTACCGGAAGGGCCTGGCGGCCAACCAGACCATCGCGCGCAGCGAACAGGCGGCCAGGCTGGGTCTGGTGGCCGGGATCCGGATAGCCGAGGACAGGTTGTCGGTCCGCCTTCAGGCGAGCGACGGGAATTTTCCGCTGCCGCCAACCGTCGTGGCGACGGTATCTCACCCCACGCGCGCCGGCCTCGACCAGTCAAGGCTGCTGGTTCGCAATGGCAGCACCTATTCGGGCGAGGTTCGGCTTCCGTCGGCCGGGCACTGGCTGGTACTGCTGGAGGACGAGGGCAAGACCTGGCGCCTGATGGGCAATGTCGTGCTGCCGGCCAATGGCGAGACGCTGCTCGGGGCGCCGGATCCGGGGCCGAAATCCGCCGACATCCGCAACTGAATCGACCAACCAGAGGGAGACAAACACATGGACGCCTCGAAACTAGTGGTCGGCAGCGACCTTGGCCTGATGAATCCGGCAACCATCGTCCTGGTCATCGTGATCGGCTTCGCCATGGCTAGGTTCTGCAAAAAAATGGTCGAATAGGACGCGCGCAACGCGAAGTAGGTACTTCCTTCCAGGCTGCAAAGGAGAGACAGATGAGGAGAATGATGTGGGTGCTATGGCCCTCGTTTCTGGTCGCCGGAATAGCGGAAGGCATTTTCTTTACCGTCATTGATCCGCAAGAGCTATATCTCTTCGGCGAGGCGGTACATTTGTCGAAAATCGCTACCTATTCGATAGGCTTCTTCGGCTTCTGGGCCGTTTGTGCCGCGTCCAGCCTCATGACGTGCTTTCTGCAGCGCAGCGCGGCGGAGGTCAACAAAGGTGTGGGAGCCGACTCGGGGGCCGCTGACGGCGGCAGGAATTAGGCGCGTCGGCTTCGATCGCGTCAGCTTTCCCGGTTTCGGGCCGGGTCTTGCGCCGGGCCGACGCCAATGGGCGGCGGCGCGAGGTTCACTATGCGACTGAACAGGTCGCGGCATTCCTGATCGGACTCGACATCGAAGCGAGGATCGCCGTTTTCGCTGAAGGCTGCCCCGATCTCGACCCAGTCTTCGGCAGTGAGGTATTTCCGCGCCATGGGAATCAGGATGCTTTCCTCGAACGCCATGTGTTTCAGGATTTCGTCGGCGAACTTTTCGACCGCTTCCGAAAACTTTTCCAGTCCGTCGGGCATTCCGGCTTCGAAGTGGCCCAGCGCGAGTTCCAGATCGCGAATGTGCTGCGAACCCGCGGCGTGTTGCCGCTCCAAATCCGCGATTACCTTGTCGGCCACATGCGTGCGCTGCTGCAGACGGGCGAATAGGTAGGTGCTTTCCTTGGGATGATGCAACTTCTCGGGAAACTCTTCGAGATAGGAAGTCATCGCCCACAAGACCCGGAAGTTTGGTCGCGTGTTCTTTGTCCGGCTTTCACGGACCAGATAACGCAACCCATGCACCACCGCCGCGAGCGAACGGTGCTCGTCGTGGATGATGGAGAGTGCCGAATTGAGCATGGCTCAGGTACGCTCCGTTGCGCTCAACGGTAGACCAGCACCGGAATCTTCGAGTGGGTCAGCACTTTTTGTGTTTCCGAACCGAGCAGCAGCCCGCTGATTCCGCGCCGGCCGTGCGAAGCCATGAAAATCAGGTCGGCCCCGGAGGTTTCGGCCGCGGCGATGATCGCCTCGTAGGGAATGTCGCTGACGGAACTGAGGGATGCGCTGGCGACGCCTTCAGCTTTCGCGCTGGCTTCATGGGCGGCAAGAATCTCCAGCGCCTGCTTGTCGGCCATTTCGGCAAACTTGTCTGGCGTGGTCGGGTCGATCAGTGCGCCTTCGCCATAGAAAGCCACGGGATAGTCCGGCTTTGCAAAAAAGAAGGTAACCCTTGCGCCGGTCTCCCTGGCGAAGGCAATCGCACGCTTCACGGTATCGGAAGAAAGTGGTGAACCGTCGGTGGGAACGAGTATGTGCTTGAACATGGGAGGGCTCCTTTATGTGGATAACCTAGCCTAGCGTACCAACGAACAGCAAGCTTGATCAAGGTCAACGGCAGACCGAACTATACCCGAGCGGCATCGGGCACAATACCGGTGCGGCGGTGCTGGAGCGGGATTACCGCCCGTGAAGCGGAGAATCATCATGAGTAACGGCAAATCAGTCAAAACCCCAGCGACTCCCCAGGCGGCATGGCGCGCCGTCAATCAGGCGGTCGAGGCCAAGGTCGACCCGATCGGGATGACGACGCCGCTGGTGCATGCGCAGTTGGCGTGGCTCTCGCATCCCCAGGAAATGTCCGAAACGCTGACCGCGTTCTCGACCACGCTCTGGGAGCTGCAGGTGCATTCCTGGCGCCGTGCGCTGGGCATGGCGAGCAGGGATGTCGTGTCGCCCAATCCCGACGATACGCGTTTTGCCGATCCGGTATGGACCGAATCCGCCAGCTGGGACATCGTCAAGGAATGGTATCTGATGATGACCCACCAGGTGCAGGACATGCTCTATGACACGCCGGGCCTTTCGAACCGCGACCGGCGCCGTGCCGCGTTCTGGTGGCGGAAGTGGCTCAACGCGGTGGCGCCGACCAATTTCCTGCTGACCAATCCCGCAGCCATGCAGAAGGC
>CAZGQB010000223.1:0-4123 GCA_964527055.1 uncultured Sulfuritalea sp. | reverse complement strand
CGCGGGGTTCCGCGGCCCAGATTCGCCAGCTGGCCGGCATGCGCGGCCTGATGGCGAAGCCTGACGGCTCGATAATCGAAACTCCTATCACCTCGAACTTCCGCGAGGGGCTGAATGTATTGCAGTACTTCATTTCGACCCACGGCGCACGCAAGGGCCTGGCCGATACGGCGCTGAAGACCGCCAACTCAGGCTATCTGACCCGGCGCCTGGTTGACGTTACCCAGGATCTGGTGGTGATCGAGGACAATTGCGGCACCCAGAATGGATTCGCGATGAAAGCGCTGGTGGAAGGCGGCGAAGTTATCGAGCCCCTACGCGAGCGCATACTCGGGCGGGTTACCGCAAATGATGTCCTTCATCCGGACACCCGGGAAGTTCTTTTCTCCGCGGGTACCCTGCTCGGCGAGGATGCAGTTGATCTGGTCGAAGAGTTGGATATTGATGAAGTTCGCGTACGTAGCGCGCTGACCTGTGAAACCCGTTACGGCCTCTGCGCCAAGTGCTATGGCCGTGACCTGGGTCGCGGCTCGCTGGTTTGTGCCGGCGAAGCGGTAGGCGTCATCGCTGCCCAGTCGATCGGCGAGCCGGGAACGCAGCTGACCATGCGCACATTCCACGTCGGTGGTGCAGCGTCGCGTTCCGCGGCACAAAGCAGTGTCGAAGCAAAGAGTTCGGGCGTGATCAGGTTTACGGCGACCATGCGCTATGTGACGAATCCGAAGCACGAGAAGATCGTCATCTCCCGCTCAGGCGAGGTAATGATTACCGACGACAATGGCCGTGAGCGGGAGCGCCACAAGGTTCCTTACGGTGCAACCCTTCTGGCAGACGACGGAAAGGCAGTTAAGGCCGGGATGCAACTCGCGACTTGGGACCCGCATACGCGTCCGATCGTTACCGAGTATGCCGGTACCGTAAGATTCGAGAATGTGGAGAAGAACGCCACGGTCGCCGAGCAAATGGACGAAGTCACCGGCCTTTCGACTCTTGTCGTCATCGATCCGAAGCGCGGCGCCAAGGCGACCAAGGGAGTGCGTCCGCAGGTCAAACTTATTGACGATTCAGGGCAGGAAGTCAGGATTCACGGTACCGACCACATTGTCACCATCACTTTCCAGGTCGGATCCCTGATTACCGTGAAAGACGGGCAGCCTGTGGCGGTGGGCGACATTCTGGCCCGGATTCCTCAGGAATCGTCCAAGACCCGCGACATTACCGGTGGCCTGCCGCGCGTTGCCGAGCTGTTCGAAGCGCGCGTCCCGAAGGATGCAGGTGTTCTGGCGGAGGTCACGGGAACCGTTTCCTTTGGCAAGGACACTAAAGGCAAGCAGCGTCTGGTGATCACTGAACCGGACGGTACGGCGCATGAATATCTGATCACCAAGGACAAGCATGTGATGGCGCATGACGGGCAGGTGGTGAACAAGGGCGAAGTGATTGTGGACGGCCCGGCCGACCCGCATGACATTCTGCGGCTGAAAGGCGTCGAGGAACTTGCACGCTACATCATCGACGAAGTGCAGGATGTGTATCGCCTGCAGGGCGTCAAGATCAACGACAAGCATATTGAAGTGATCGTGCGCCAGATGCTGCGCCGCGTCGTCATTACCAATCCCGGCGATTCGACTTTCATCAAGGAAGAGCAGGTTGAACGTGCCGCGGTCCTGGACGAGAATGACAAACTGATCTTGGCCGGAAAGGTACCGGCGACCTACGAGTTCATGCTGCACGGCATCACCAAAGCCAGCCTGTCCACCGATTCCTTCATTTCCGCCGCTTCCTTCCAGGAAACCACGCGCGTCCTGACCGAAGCCGCTATCATGGGCAAACGTGACGAACTGCGCGGTCTCAAGGAAAACGTGATCGTCGGCCGCCTGATTCCGGCGGGTACCGGTATGGCTTACCACCGCACGCGGCGTGGGCAATCCAAGAACGGAGCAGAAGCACAAAACCTGTTCGATCTGCCGGCCCCGGAGGAGGCTGCTGCTATGGCTGCAGAGGATGCGCAAGCCGGTTGACGGCCACATGGGACCATTCTATAATCCGGCCTCTTTGCCTTAGGCAGGGGTCAATTTTTTGCAATTTTGCGGTGCCATTTGCACAGCATTCGGGACAAATAAATGCCTACCATTAACCAACTCGTGCGCAAGGGTCGTCAGGCGCCGCAGTCGAAAAGCAAGGTGCCGGCACTCGGCAGCAGTCCGGCGCGGCGCGGTGTCTGTACTCGGGTGTACACCACCACCCCGAAGAAGCCGAACTCGGCGCTGCGGAAGGTCGCCAAGGTGCGACTGACCAATGGATTCGAGGTGATTTCCTACATTGGCGGCGAAGGCCATAACCTCCAGGAGCACTCGGTGGTCCTGATTCGTGGTGGCCGCGTCAAGGACCTGCCGGGTGTGCGCTACCACATTGTGCGCGGCAGTCTGGATACCCAAGGGGTCAAGGATCGCAAGCAAAGCCGTTCCAAGTACGGCGCCAAGCGGCCCAAGGCTGCCTGACCAGGGTCTTAAGGAGATACCATGCCCCGTCGTCGTGAAGTTCCCAAGCGTGACATCCTGCCCGATCCCAAGTTCGGCAGCGTCGATCTTTCGAAGTTTGTCAACGTACTGATGGCCAGCGGCAAGAAGTCCGTTGCCGAGAGCATCATCTATGGCGCGTTTTCGCAAATTCAGACCAAGAGCGGCAAGGATCCGCTGGAGGTTTTCTCCTTGGCGGTAAACAACGTCAAGCCCTTGGTCGAAGTCAAGAGTCGCCGGGTCGGTGGCGCCAACTATCAGGTTCCTGTCGAGGTGCGTCCGTCCCGTCGCATGGCGTTATCCATGCGCTGGTTGCGCGAGGCGGCACGCAAGCGCAGCGAGAAGTCGATGGGCCAGCGTCTTGCCGCCGAACTGCTCGAGGCGTCCGAAGGGCGTGGTGCGGCGATGAAAAAGCGTGAAGAAGTTCATCGTATGGCAGAAGCCAACAAGGCGTTCTCGCACTTCCGTTTCTAAGTAGCATCGCGTCTCGCCGGATCTCCAGCGAGAATTTCGTTTTTTTCCGCCGCCCTGTCGCTTTGTGAAACAAGGCGTCATGGCGGTTTGGTTTAGATAAGGCAGGTAAATCAAGTGGCCCGCAAGACTCCCATCGACCGCTATCGCAATATCGGAATTTCGGCGCATATTGACGCCGGAAAGACCACTACCACCGAGCGCATCCTGTTTTATACCGGCGTCAATCACAAGATTGGCGAAGTCCATGATGGCGCGGCCACCATGGACTGGATGGAGCAGGAACAGGAGCGCGGTATCACCATCACGTCGGCGGCGACCACCTGTTTCTGGAAGGGCATGGGTCAGAACTTCCCCGAGCATCGGGTCAATATCATCGATACTCCGGGACACGTCGATTTCACCATTGAAGTCGAGCGTTCGATGCGCGTGCTTGACGGCGCATGCATGGTCTATTGCGCCGTTGGCGGCGTGCAACCTCAGTCCGAGACGGTTTGGCGCCAGGCCAATCGCTACGGGGTACCGCGCTTGGCGTTCGTGAACAAGATGGATCGCCAGGGCGCAGACTTTTTCAAGGTGCACGACCAGATGCGCCTGCGCCTGAAAGCTAACCCCATTCCGCTGCAGATTCCGATCGGCGCAGAAGAGAAGTTCGAGGGTGTGGTCGATCTGGTGAAGATGAAGGCCATTGTCTGGGACGAGGCCAGCCAGGGCATCAAGTTCGAGTACGGCGATATTCCCGCGGAACTTCAGGCCAAAGCCGAGGAGTGGCGGGAAAAGATGGTCGAGGCGGCTGCCGAGGCCAACGAGGAACTGATGAACAAGTACCTTGAGACCGGCGAACTGACAGAGGCTGAAATAAAAGCCGGTCTGCGTTTCCGTACGCTCAGCGCCGAGATCGTACCGATGCTTTGCGGCTCCGCCTTCAAGAACAAGGGCGTGCAGGCCATGTTGGACGCCGTCATCGAATATCTGCCGGCTCCGACCGACATTCCGCCGGTCGATGGCATTCTCGAGAATGAATCCGCGGGTCATCGCGCCGCGAATGATACCGATCCGTTTGCCGCGCTTGCCTTCAAGATCATGACTGACCCCTATGTCGGCCAGCTGACTTTCTTCCGCGTCTATTCCGG
>CAZGQB010000222.1:0-4125 GCA_964527055.1 uncultured Sulfuritalea sp. | reverse complement strand
TAGTCGTAGTAGGAAACGAAATACTCGACCGCGTTCTCGGGAAAGAACTCGCGGAATTCCGAGTAGAGCTGTGCCGCCAGCGTCTTGTTCGGCGCCAGCACCAAGGCCGGGCGGCCCAGCCGCGCGATCACATTGGCCATGGTGTAGGTCTTGCCCGAGCCGGTGACGCCGAGCAGGGTCTGGAACGAGAGGCCGTCGTTGAAGCCCTCGGTCAGCAGGCGGATCGCCTCGGGCTGGTCTCCCGCCGGCGGAAAAGGCTGGTGCAGGCGCCACGGACTGCCCGCGAACTCGACCACCCTGCCCTTCAGTTCGTGAATCTCGGCCACTGGCTACCCGCTTGTTTATTTATGGAAACCCCGGAAACTCCTGATGAAACCGATCCCGGCATTCGGGTATTATTGCGCGCTTCGCGCCCCGGCAGAAAACTCGCCGTGGCGCCAGCGCCGACTTTTAACCCTTCCCGCATCCGGAGCATTCATGTCCTCTCTCTTCGCCGCCGTCGAAATGGCGCCCCGCGACCCCATCCTGGGCCTCAACGAGGCCTTCAATGCCGACACCAATCCGAACAAGGTCAACCTCGGCGTCGGCGTCTATTTCGGCGACGACGGCAAGATCCCGCTGCTGGCCGCGGTCAAGACCGCCGAGAAAGCCCGCCTGGAAACCCAGCCGGCGCGCGGCTACCAGCCTATCGAAGGCATCCCCGCCTACAACAACGCGGTGCAGGGCCTGCTGTTCGGCAAGGATTCGGAACTGCTCGCCGCCGGCCGCGCCATCACCTGCGAATGCCTGGGCGGCACCGGCGCGCTCAAGGTCGGCGCCGACTACCTGAAGCGCCTGCTGCCCGAGGCCAAGGTCTACATCAGCGACCCGAGCTGGGAAAACCATCGTGCCCTGTTCGAATCGGCCGGATTCACGGTCGAGAACTACGCCTATTACGATGCCGCCACGCGCGGCGTCGATTTCGCCGGCATGAAAGCCGCGCTGGCGGCGATGCCAGCCAGGTCGATAGCCGTCCTGCACGCCTGCTGCCACAACCCCACCGGCGCCGACCTCTCGGCCGCGCAATGGAAGGAAGTCGTCGACCTGGTCAAGCAGCGCGACCTCGTCGCCTTCATCGACATGGCCTACCAGGGCTTCGCCGATGGCATCAAGCCCGACGCCATCGCCCTCGACCTGTTCGCCGCCAGCGGCCTGCAGTTCGTGGTTTCCAGCAGTTTCAGCAAGTCCTTCTCGCTGTATGGCGAGCGCGTCGGCGCGCTGACCATCGTCACCGCCGGCAAGGAAGAATCGGCGCGCGTGCTGTCACAGGTCAAGCGCGTGATCCGCACCAACTATTCCAACCCGCCTACCCACGGCGGCGCCGTGGTGGCCGCCGTGCTCTCCAGCCCCGAACTGCGCCAACAGTGGGAAGACGAGCTGGCAGGCATGCGCGACCGCATCCGCGCCATGCGCAACAGCCTGGCAGAAAAACTCGCCGCCGCCGGCGCCACCGGCTTCGATTTCATCAAGGTCCAGCGCGGCATGTTCAGCTACACCGGGCTCACCGCCGAGCAAGTGGAAAGACTGCGCGCCGAATTCGGCATTTACGCCGTCAGCACCGGCCGCATCTGCGTCGCCGCGCTGAACACGCGCAACATCGATTACGTCGCCAGGGCCATCGCCACGGTCCTGAAAAAGTAACAAGACTATTGCGAGCACCAGGGCCTGCGGCTATAATCCGCGCCTCTTGATATTCCTCGATAGCTCAGTCGGTAGAGCGCCGGACTGTTAATCCGTAGGTCCCTGGTTCGAGCCCAGGTCGAGGAGCCAGAATTCCTTTTGTGGTTCTTGCTCTCAGCCCAACCTCCAAGGTTGGGCTTTTTGCATTCTGGAACACTCCGGGGGATGGATAAGGCTTACACGATGACGATGCGACCGGTTCTCCTGCTGCTACCGTTCCTGTGCTCGGGATGCGCCGTCGTGACGGTGGCCGATGCCGCGGTTTCCGTGGCGGCCACTGCTGTCAAGGCGACTGCAACCGTGGTCGGCACTGCCGTGGATGTCACCGCTGCAGGAGTCAAGGCGGTCGTCGGCACAGAGCCGGAACAACAAGAAAAGAAGTAATCGCCGCCCGTTCAATTCAATTTCGAACTCATATGACATCACACCCAGGCTTTCACCGCATCCAGTTCAGCGAGGTTGCCCTTGGCCAGCGGTTCTATGACCCGATCAGCGCCGAGTACTTCGTCAAGCTGAGCGACACCATGGGCGCCATGGTTACGGGCCTTGGCGACGGCACCGTGCCCGACGAATTCGAAGCCGACGACATCGTGGGCGTCGACCTGTAGCCAGATCCCGATCATCAGCCGCAAGCGTTTCAAAACCGGAAACACGCCATGAGCACCCTGCCCCAGTGTCCGCAATGCAGTTCGGAACTCACCTATGAAGACGGCGAGATGTACGTCTGTCCCGAATGCGCGCACGAATGGCCCCAAGCGGCTGCGGCGAGCGCCGATGAGCAGCGCGTCATCTGCGACGCCAACGGCAACGCGCTGCAGGACGGCGACAGCGTGACCGTGATCAAGGACCTCAAGGTCAAAGGCTCGTCGCTGGTAGTCAAGGTCGGCACCAAGGTGAAGAACATCCGCCTGGTCGAAGGCGATCACGACATCGATTGCAAGATCGACGGCATCGGCGCGATGCAGCTGAAATCGGAATTCGTAAAAAAAGCCTAGACCGCACCAGATTCATATCCCGTTCCCGTACCAACCCAAGCAAAGGCACCTCCATGAACAAGCTGACCGCAAGCACCGCCATCGTCCTCATCGCTTTCTCGTTGCAAGCAATTGCGGCCGAGCCGAAGGAAGAGAAGACAGCCTCCGGGATCGTGATCACCAAAATCAAGGAAGGCACCGGCGCCAGCCCCAAGGCCAGCGATACGGTGAAGGTCCATTACCGCGGCATGCTGGTCAATGGCAAGGAATTCGACAGCTCCTACGGGCGCGGGCAGCCGACATCCTTTCCCTTGAACCGCGTGATTCCCTGCTGGACCGAGGGCATGCAAACCATGAAGACCGGCGGCAAGTCCAAACTGGTGTGCCCGCCCAATCTGGCCTACGGCAGCCGCGGCATTCCCGGCACCATCCCGCCCGACTCGACCCTGGTTTTCGAAGTGGAACTTCTGGAAATCCTCAAATAAGCCTTTAGCGCCTGCTGTTCCTGCGCAAGCCTGATCGCGCCTTCCATTCACAATCCAACTTTCGTCCGGTACAACCATGTCCCAGCCTGCAAACATCTACTGCTATCACTGCGGCCGCCAGCATCCCAGTGCCGAAATGCGCCAGATCGAAACCAAGGGCGGAAAGAAATGGCGCTGCATCAAGTCCATCGAAGCCACCAAAATAACCAGCGCGCAACGTGATGCCTTCGGCAAAACCGTCACCATGATCAACAAGGCCGAACATCAGGCGCGCGTCAAGGCCAGGCTCAATGCCGAACGGCTATTGACCGCGGGGTAGGCTCGCCCGGCGATCGAATGGCGGGCGCGAGCGGGATCTACCCCTCCTTATCGTCCGCCAAGTCCGTCGCAATCAGCCGGAATTGCTCCAGCGCCGCTTCGAGGTCATCCACGATTTCCTGCGCAATGATCCCCGGTGCCGGCAGATTGTCGGAATCCGCCAACGCATCGTCGCGCAGCCAGAAGATGTCCAGGCTCGCCTTGTCGCGCGCCGCCAGTTCATCGTAGTCGTAAACCCGCCAACGGCCTTCCGGATTCTCCGGCGACCAGGTCGGCGTTCTTTCATTGCGCTTCGCCGGGTTGTAGAGCTTGACGAACTCCAACAAATCCTCGACCCGCATCGGGTTGGTCTTCAGCGTGAAGTGCTGGTTGGTGCGCAGATCGTAGATCCACAGCTTCTTCGTCCAGGGCGTTTCCGACGCCGGCTTCTTGTCGAAGAAAATCACATTGGCCTTGACGCCCTGCGCGTAGAACAGCCCCGTCGGCAGGCGCAGCAGCGTATGCACCTCGCACTCGTGCAGCAGCTTCCTGCGAATAGTTTCGCCGGCACCGCCCTCGAACAACACGTTGTCCGGCACCACCACCGCGGCGCGGCCGTGGATGTCTATCTGGGTCTTGATGTGCTGCAG
>CAZGQB010000221.1:0-4132 GCA_964527055.1 uncultured Sulfuritalea sp. | reverse complement strand
TCGAAGCCGCGGAATTCGACGATGTGCAGGCGCACCTGATGCACCTTGTTCTGGTCGTCGAGCAGGATGGTGACCTTGCCGTGGCCCTCGACGCGCGACACGGGATCGATGGCGACGCGGCGCAGTGTTTCGGGGGACTTGGCGGTTTCGAGTTCGAAGCTCATGTCTGCCTCAATCGTAGTGCAGCAGGCCGTGGCCCAGCGTCGGCGTGCGGCCGGCGAGCAGGTCGGTCAGCAGTTTCCAGAAGGCGTCGGCGGGCGGCGGGCAGCCGGGCAGGAAGTAATCCACCTTCACCACTTCGTGGATCGGGTGCACCTTGTCCAGCGGCAGCGGCAGTTCCGGGTCGTTGGGGATGCCGGCGCGGCCGAGCAGGTATTCGGTCTGGTACACCTCTTCGAGGATATCGCGCAGGTCGAGGTGGTTGCGCTGCGCCGGCAGGCCGCCGTTGATGGCGCAGGCGCCGACGGCGACGAGGATCTTGCAGTTCTTGCGGAATTCGCGCAGCACATGCACGTTCTCGGCGTTGCACAGGCCGCCTTCGATCAGGCCGAGGTCGCAGGGACCGCAGTGTTTGATGTCGGTCAGCGGCGAGCGGTCGAATTCGACTAGTTCCAGCAGCTTGAGGATGCGCTCGTCGATGTCGAGGAAGGACATGTGGCAGCCGAAGCAGCCGGCGAGGCTGGTGGTGGCGACCTTGAGCTTTTTTGCCGCGACCGGCGCGGTATTTATCGGCGCGTTCATGGCGCGGCCTCCTTCAGGGGCTCCTTGACCTGTTCGTTGATCGGCGCCTTGTCGTAGCGGCGCTCGCCGATCGGTATGGCGAAGCCCTTGCGCTTCTTCAGGATCACGCCGACCGGGCAGATGCCGGCGGCGCGGTCGGTGGCGGCGAAGTCGGTGTCGCCGAGCTTGCCCGATTCGCTGTTGATGTGGATGCGGCGGCCGAGGATGCCGCGTCCGCCCATGGCGAAGACATTTTTTTTGTCCACGTCGCGCGAGGCGGTGACGCACAGGCTGCACATGATGCAGCGGTTGAAGTCGAGCAATATGTCGGGATGCGAGGCATCGACCGGGCGGTCCGGATAGAACATGTCGAAATGCGGCGACATCATCTTCAGTTCGTAGGCCGTGGCCTGTAGCGTGCAGTTGCCGCTCTTTTCGCAGGACGGGCAGAAGTGGTTGCCTTCGACGAAGAACATCTGCAGCAGGGTGCGGCGCTTGTCGTCGAGTTCCGCCGTGCGGTTCTCGACGACCATGCCGGCCTGCGCTTCCATGGTGCAGCCGGAACCGAAGCGGCCGTTGGCCTTCACGGTGCACAGCTTGCAGGAGCCGTGCGCGGGGAAGTCCGGATGCCAGCACAGGTGGGGTATATACACGCCCGCCGCCTTGGCGGCCTGCATGATGGTTTGGCCCGGCGTGAAGGCGATGTCTTCGCCGTCGAGCTGGAATGTGAGTTGATTGCTCATGCTTCGGCCTCGTTCGTCAGGTGGGCGGCGGCATCGTCGCGCCCGGTCATCTGCCTTGCCTGCGACAGCGCGGCATCCAGGTCGAAGGCCGGCTCATAGTCGAGCGACTTGAGGCGCCGCTCGTAGGCGGGGCGGAACTTGTTCAAGGTGTCGAACACCGGGTTGCAGGCCGAGTTGCCCAGTCCGCAGTGGCTGGCGCCCTGCATCACGCGGTGCAGCTTGAAGAGTTCGTTGATGTCGTAGGGCGAGCCCTGACCGCGCGCGATCTTGTCCATCATGTTGCGCACCAGGGTCGTGCCGACCCGGCAGGGGGTGCAGAAGCCGCAGGATTCGTGGGCGAAGAAGTGGGCGAAGTTGCGTGCCACCTCGAACATGTCGCGCGATTCGTCGAAGACCATGAAGGCGCCGGCCGTGGCGAGGTCTTCGAAAGCGATGCGGCGACCGAATTCCTCGGCGGCGACGCAGATGCCGGACGGGCCGGAGATTTGCACCGCCTGGGTGTCGGTTGCGCCGCAGTCCTCCAGCACCTGGCGTACGGTGACGCCGAACGGGTATTCATAGAGGCCGGGCCGCTCGCAGTCGCCGCTGACCGACAGGATCTTGCTGCCGGAGGATTTTTCCGTGCCATGTGCGGCGAACCATTCGCCGCCGTGCAGGGCGACCAGGGCCGCGCTGGCAAACGTCTCGACGTTGTTGACGACGGTCGGCTGGTCGAGGTAGCCGTTGGTGACCGGGAAGGGCGGACGGATGCGCGGCCGTCCCGGCTTGCCTTCCAGCGACTCGATCAGCGCGGACTCTTCGCCGCAGACATAGGCGCCCGCGCCCAGATGGATCTCGATGTCGAAATCGAAGCCCTGGGTGCCGAGGATGGAGCGACCTAGCAGGCCGGCTTCGCGCCGTCGCGCCAGGGCCTGTTCCAGGGGTTCCAGCAGGTAGCGGTATTCGCCGCGCAGGTAGATGAAACCCCGTGTCGCGCCGATGGCGTAGGCGGCGACCGTCATGCCCTCGGCCACCAGGTCGGCGTGGGACGTCAGCAGCACGCGGTCCTTGAAGGTGCCGGGTTCGCCCTCGTCGGCATTGCAGACGACGATGCGGGTATGGCCGGCCTTGAGCGGGGCATTGCGGCAGGCTTCCCACTTCATGCGCGTGGAAAAACCGGCACCGCCGCGGCCACGCAGCCTGGACTTGCCCATTTCGTCGAGCATGGCCAGGGGGCCGGCCATGCCGGCGGGCAGTGATTCCTTGACCGAGCGGACGTTGGATGCTTCCGTGGCGTAGGCGGTGGTGCGGGCGAGTGCCGCCTTGAGCGCCGAGCCGGGGACGAAGTCGCCGCCGAGCAGGATGCCGGCGCGGCGCACGTTGTCGTCGACCTGGAACCACTCGGCCGGCCATTCGGCGACGGGCTTCTGCTCGCGAATCAGGCCGACCATTTCACCCAGCCTGGCCGGGGTCATGCCCGTCACGGCTCGGTAATTCACCAGCAGCGCCGGACCCTGGTCGCACATGCCGGTGCAGGAGGTGGTGTTGACGCTGATCAGGCCGTCTTCGGAGACGCGGCCGGGTTCCAGCCAGAGCTTCTTGCACATGGCATCCATCAGTTCCGCGTTGCCCAGCATGCGGTCGGTGATGTTGTCCGACCACAGCACGCAGTACTTGCCGCGCGGCCGGGTGTGGAAGAAGCTGTAAAACGACGCGGTGCCGCTTACCATAGCGCGCGGCCAGCCGATGCCTTCCGCCACTCGTGTCAGCGTGGCCGGCGAGAGCCAGTTCAGCTGTTCCTGGATTTCGCGCAGGATCTGCACGAGCCGCGTGCCGTCGCGGCGGTGTCGATCAAGAACGGCATCGATGGTATCGGTTTCGGTCATGACTGGGCCTCGGAAATGCGTGCGGGGAACATCGAGGGAAAGTGCCTCCGCAACGCAGCATAGCGCGATGGTGCCGCGCCAACTTAATCTGGGTCAACTGATCGTGCGTGCCAAATTAATGGAGCCAAATGAATTCTTTATATCGCTCTGATAACATTTGCGTTTCACGCCAAATGCACCGCATGAACCACGACAGCCCCTTTGCCGCGTTGGGCAATACCCGCGACACCGCCGAGGTGGAGGCGCAGGTGGCTGCGATCGTCGGCAGCTTTGCACCTGGCCATGACCTGGCGCGCGTCGGTGGTGCCTTCGACCTGCTCGACCGGGCCTTCGATGGCCGGCTTTCCGGCTACCAGAAGCTGAAGACCCTGTATCACAACCGTGCGCACACCAACGAGGTGGTGCTGTGTACCTCGCGCATGCTGCACGGCCTGCACTTGGCCGGCCATGGCCTGGACGGCGACCACATCGATGCGGCGCTGATCGGCGCCCTGATGCACGATGTCGGCTATCTGATGAGCGACGAGGAAGCCAGCGGCACCGGCGCCCAGTTCACCGCCGGCCACGTCATGCGCGGCGTCGAGTTCACGCGCCGGCATCTGGCCGACCTGCCGGCGGATTTGCTGGAAACGACCACCAAGGTGATCATGCTCACCGCCCATCGCAAGCGTCCCGACTGGGTCACCTTCGACAACCTGCAGCAGCAGCGTGCCGCCTACGCCACGGCTACGGCCGACCTGATCGGCCAGATGGCGAACCGGGAATACCTCGAGCGCGTACTGCTGCTGTATTTCGAATTCGTGG
>CAZGQB010000220.1:0-4135 GCA_964527055.1 uncultured Sulfuritalea sp. | reverse complement strand
GGGCGCATCGTTCCTCGGTTCCCGCGCGCTGCGCGCCAGCTATCGCCCGACGCAGTTGCGTGAGGCGGAGGTCATGTCCCTGAAGCTTCTGCACGCGGCGGGCTGGGAGGGCGACGAGGTCAGTGACAAGCTGGCATCCCTGCGGGCGAGCCTGTCCGAAGAGACGGGTTGGACCCGGGAACTGGGCGAGTCTGCGCTGCACGTCGCCGGCATGATGCAGGGTCCGCTGCTTCCGGCCATCGACGAGGAGCGGAACCAGATGGCTTCCGGACTGCCCGGCGACTGGCCGCCGCCCATCGTCAGCCGGCCGTTCGGGACGCAAGAGACCCCGCAGGCGCGGCAGTCCGCGCCGACCGCTGCTGTCGCGATGCAGGGCCCCTCGCTCCCGGCCGGCGGCCAGGAGCGGGATCAGGCCGTTGCCGGACTTTCCGGCGATTTGCCGCCACCCGCCGTCAGCCGGCCGTTCGGGACGAGTGCTACCCCAAAACCGCGGGAGTCGGCGCTGAACGTTGCCGCCGCGATGCAGGTCCCTTCGCTCCCCGCCGCCGGCCAGGGACGGAATCAGATCATTGCCGGACTTCCCGGCGACTTGCCGTCGCCCATCGTCAGCAAGCCGTTCTGAAGTCGCACGCGGTCGCCGCTTTGCCAGGCGGGCGGCGTATCGCTGCTGAAGCTTCGCGTGCTGCCATCGTCGAAGCGCACCACGGCCTCGTAGCGCTTGCCTTCCCGCAGCATTTTCTCGGCGTAGTTTCCGGCAAAGGCGCCGCCCACGGCGCCCAGCACCGTGGCGATGCTGCGGCCGGAGCCCTTGCCGACCTGGTTGCCGAGCAGACCGCCGGCGAGGCCCCCGGCGATTGCGCCGGCGCCGCTGCCCTCGGCCTCGACCGGAATTTCGCGTACGGCTTCGACCACGCCGCATTCGTTGCAGATTGGCGACGGCGTTGCCACGCGGTGGGCGGCGTCCGGCGCTGCGGTCGGAAAAGTCGGCGCCGGCGCTACGGCGATCCGGCGCGGGAGCGGGGCGGGAGCGCGGGCGACGGCGGGATCGGGATGTGCCGCGGCCGGCGTCGGTGCATCGCGGCGGACGCCGACCGGCAGATCCCGGTTGGCTTCGGCAACTGGTCTGGAGGCCGGCTTCGCCACGACGATGTGCGGGCTTGCCGCGATCGGAGGCGCATCGGTTGCCGCCAGCAGTGGCGCCGGTAAGGCATGTCCTGTGCCGGGGGCGGGCAGCCAGCCGGCCAGCACCGCGACGCCGGCCAGGCTCAGCGCGGTCACAGAAGCTGCTGCAAGCAGCAGCAGCGGGTGGGTTTGCGGGGGAATGGCGGATACGGCGCCGGTATGCGTTGCTTCCATGACGTGCTCCTTGTGTGGGTTGCGCATGAGCACATTAACGATCACAAAGGCGTGATGACGACGCCCGCAATCAGTTCTTACACTTGTTACATGTCGGACCTGTCGCGGCGTCGCACGTTCTGCCTGAAGCGCGCCGGAGCGATCGCCTGCGCCAGATCGCCTTCGAGCGGCAGGGGTGCGCCGTCGACCTGGCCGGCGAGCAGTTCGGCGCAGATTGCCGCGAAGACCAGGCCGCGCGCGCCGAAGCCGTCGCAGATCCACAGGCCGTCGCTGCCGGCGAGCGGGCCGACGATGGGCAGGCGGTCGGGAGACATCGGCCGGAACGACACCCGACCGCCCAGGTCCGCGGCATCGAGTGATCTGCCGAAGCCCGGCAACATCATTTCGAGGCGCTGGAGGTTCTCGGCGTGCTCCGCCGCCAGCGGGTTCGTAGCGCCGGTGGCGGCCGGTTCGACGATCGTGGTCGTGGCGCCGGCGCAGCGCAAGCCATCGACCGGCGGCGTGACATAGCCCAAGCGCGTGACGACGATGTCCAGCGGCGGCGTTGCCGTCGCCGCAAGATGGCTGACCAGGCCGCGGCCGGCGCGGATCGGCAGCACCAGTTGCGGCACCAGCGCACCGGCGCCGATGCCGTTGGCCAGCACCACGGCATCGGCATCGACCGGCGCACCGTTGCCGACGATGCGCCAGCCGCCGTCCCCGCGCTCTAGTCGCGTCACCGCGCAACCGAAGCGGCAGTCGATGCCCTCGAGCAAGGCACGGCAAAGGCTGGGCGGGTTGATCCAGCCGGCCCCGGCGAACCACCAGCCGCCCATCGCGACCGGCCAGCCGGCCAGGGCGGAGGCCTCGTCGCGCTCGACGAAGCGGCAGAATTCGGCCGGCAGCGCTTGCGTTTCGACGATGCGGCGCTGGGTATCCTCGTGCCGCGCATCGCGCGCCACGTGCAGCACGCCGGTCCAGCCGGCGCGCAGGCCGGGGAGGCCGGCGTAGCGGCGACGGCCGAGGAGAAACCCGGCGCGCAGCAGGCGGGCGAGGGCGCCGTCGTTCAGCGCCGGCAGCGGACGGAACACGCCGGCCAGGTTGCCCGAGGCCCCCGTCGCCGGGCCTGCGGCCGCCT
Organism: uncultured Sulfuritalea sp.; assembly: GCA_964527055.1. GTDB lineage: Bacteria > Pseudomonadota > Gammaproteobacteria > Burkholderiales > Rhodocyclaceae > Sulfuritalea. Next base: position 1,662 of record CAZGQB010000220.1, on the reverse strand, counting down.
CGATTACGGTTACCGCATGGCCGTGGCGCGCCAGCGCCTGCGCCACCGAGGCGCCGGCAATGCCGGCGCCGATTACGGCGATGTGCTTTGCCGGACTTGCGCTCGCGGTGCAGCCGCCCGGCAGGCGGCCGCTCAGCATTTCGCGCTTGCCGCCGAAGCCCGGCCTGCGTTCGATGGAAAAGTCGGCGCCGGCGAAACGGCGGCGCACCTCGCCGGCCGTGGTCCAGGTGGCGAATGTGGCGCCCGGCGCGGCCAGGCGGCGGATCTGTGCGATGACCGGGTCGGACCAAAGATCCGGATTGCGGTGGGGCGCGAAGCCGTCGAGGTAGATCGCATCGGCGGCGAGCGCCAATTGCGGCAGCAGGTCGGCCGCGGCGCCGAAGCCCAGGGTCAGCACGATGTCGCCCAGGTCGAGCCGGTGCAGGCCGGGCAGCGGCAGCGGCCATTGCGCGTCGAGTTCCGCCGCCAGCGTGGCGAGTTCGGGCCAGCGCCGGTGCAACTGTTCCAGGTCGGCCCGGGCGAAGGGGTGCTGTTCGACGGCAACGTAATGCAGACGCCCGCTGGCGGCGGCCGGCGAAGCGCGCCATGCCTGCCAGGTGGCGAGGAAGTTCACGCCGAGGCCGAAGCCGGTTTCGAAAATGACGAAGCGCCGCGCATCCTTCCAGCGCGCCGGCAGGTCGTTGCCGGCGAGGAAGACATGGCGCGCCTGTTCGAGGCCGCCCTGGCTGGAATGGTAGATGTCGCCGTAGCGCGGCGAGAACGGGGTGCCGTCCCCGGCGAACGCAAGTTCGGCGGGGACGATCGCGGCCATTACTCGCGGCGCATCTGCGGGAACAGGATCACGTCGCGGATCGAGGCCGAGTTGGTCAGCAGCATCACCAGCCGGTCGATGCCGATGCCGCAGCCGCCGGTCGGCGGCAGGCCGTATTCCAGCGCCCGGATGTAGTCGGCGTCGTAGTACATCGCCTCCTCGTCACCGGCTTCCTTTGCCTTCGCCTGCTGCATGAAGCGCGCCGCCTGGTCCTCGGGATCGTTCAGCTCGGAAAAGCCGTTGGCGATCTCGCGGCCGACAATGAACAGCTCGAAGCGCTCGGTGATCGCCGGGTTGCCGTCGCTGGCGCGCGCCAGCGGCGAGACTTCCGCCGGGTAGTCGATGATGTAGGTGGGGTCCCACAACTCGGCTTCGGTGGTTTCCTCGAACAGCACCAACTGCAGCGTGCCCAGCCCGGCGTTGGCCAGATGCGGCGCCTTGAGGTCGACGCGCAGGTCCTTGAGCTTCTGCCTGATCCAGTCCGCATCGTTCAACTGCTCGAAGCTGTAGCCGGGATGGTAGTGATGGATGGCGCCGACGATGGTGAGCCGGGCGAAGGGCTTGGACAGGTCCAGCGTGCGGCCCTGGTACTCGAACACCTCGGTGCCCAGCGCCTCGCGCGCCGAGTGGCGCAGCAGGCCCTCGGTGAAGTCCATCAGGCGGCGATAATCGGTGTAGGCCTCGTAGAACTCCATCATGGTGAACTCTGGATTGTGGCGCGGGCTGAGCCCCTCGTTGCGGAAGTTGCGGTTGACCTCGAACACCTTTTCGAAGCCGCCGACCACCAGTCGCTTCAGGTACAGCTCGGGCGCGATGCGCAGGAACAGTTCCATGTCCAGCGCGTTGTGGTG
>CAZGQB010000219.1:0-4159 GCA_964527055.1 uncultured Sulfuritalea sp. | reverse complement strand
CCCAGCCAGCCAGCCGGTCATTCGCGCAATGACGGCAAGCCAGCCAAAGACCCGTTTTTTCCTTTGGAGGTTTGCCATGCCCTTCCCCTTGCGTTCCCTTGCCGCACTCGCCCTTGCGGCGACGTCCTTCTCCGCCGCCGCGCTCGAATATCCCATCGGCTCGCCGCAGAACCTCGCCGGCATGGAAGTCGCCGCCGTCTATCTGCAGGCCGTCGAAATGGAGCCGGAAGGCCACATGCGCAAGGCTTCCGAGTCGGACATCCACCTCGAAGCCGACATCCACGCCCTGGCCAACAATGCCAACGGCTTTCCCGAAGGTTTCTGGATTCCGCACCTGCTGGTCAAGTACGAACTGACCAGGATCGGCAGCAATGAGGTGATCAAGGGCGACATGATGCCGATGGTGGCCAGCGACGGCCCGCACTACGGCGACAACGTCAAGCTCAAGGGTCCGGGCAAATACAAGGTCAAGTTCACCCTCTACCCGCCGAACGCAAAGGAGAACCCCGCAGGCAACATGTTCGGCCGCCACACCGACCGCGCCACCGGCGTGCGCCCGTGGTTCAAGCCGGTCGAAGCCGAGTGGGAGTTCACCTACGCCGGCGTCGGCAAGAAGGGCGGGTACTGATCATGCGCCGGAAGATTCTGGCCGCCATGCTGGCGGCAGGCTGTGCCATGCCGGCTGCCGCCGATGACATGGCGACGGTGCTGGCCGAAATGAAACGCCTGTCGACCCGCGTCGAGGCGCTGGAAAAGCAGAACAAGGATCTCGAAAAGGCGCTGGCCAGCGAGAGGATTTCCGAGAAGGACCCCGAGCTCGCAACGCGCGTCAAGGCGGTCGAGACGCAGGTGGATGCCATCAAGGGGCCGGCCACCAAGCTGGTCGAGGCGCTCGACGGCATCGAGGTCGAAGGCAGCATCACCGCGGTCATGCAAAGCGTAAATGGTCGCAGCACGGCGAGCGGCAAGGACGAGACGCGGGGCAACTACCGCGGCGACCTGACGATCAGCCTGCCGGTCGGTTCGATGGGCGACAGCGAGGGCAAATTCTTCACCCATGTCCGCCTCGGCCAGGGCGACGGCGTCGGCCTGCGCCCGACCTACACCTCCGGTCCCAACACGGTGGCCTTCCAGGGCGCGGCGGGCTCCGACGACACCTACGGCATCGTCGCCCAGGCGTGGTATCAGCTGACCACGCCGCTGGGCTACGACGCGCGCAAGGAAGATGCGCGCGACCATCTGATCCTGACGGTGGGCAAGATCGACCCCTTCGTCTTCTTCGACCAGAACGCCGCGGCGGACGACGAAACGGCCAAGTTCATGAACAACGCCTTCGTGCATAACCCCCTGCTCGACTCGGGCGGCGACATCGGCGCCGACAAATACGGTTTCCAGCCGGGCGCGATCGTCAAGTACGAGAACAGCCACCAGAAAGGCGGCGAGTGGGCGATTTCGCTCGGCGCCTTCGCCTCGGACACCGGTGCCGACTTCTCCGGTTCCTGGTCCGATCCCTTCGTCATCGGTCAGATCGAGACCAATGCCCGCTTCAATTTCCTGCCGGGAACGTACCGCGCCTATGCCTGGAGCAACGGCCAGGCGCAGAACTACGACGCGACGCAGCGCCGCAACAGCGGCTGGGGCGTGTCGGCCGACCAGAAGGTCCTGGAGGATCTGACCCTCTTCGGCCGTTACGGCCACCACACCGCGGGCAAGGTCAGCTTCGACCGCGCGCTGACGCTGGGCGCGGAGCTCGACGGCACGCCGTGGCGCCGGTCGGCGGACGCCGTCGGCTTCGCCTACGGTCGCCTGGAAACCAGCGGCGAGTATCGCCGCGATTCGCTGGCCGTCGCCGGCTACCGGGCCTCGGGTTCGGAGTACCAGAGCGAGCTTTACTACCGCTTCAAGCTGAACGACAACGTCGAGCTGTCGCCGAGCTACCAGTGGATCCGCAACCCGGGCGGCAACGACCGGGCGGACACCGTCAAGGTGGCGGGCTTGCGCGCCAAACTCGGGTTCTGAGCATGCCGGCCGCACTCGCCCACCTGCTGTTCGTGCTCGCGCTGTGGACGGGCCTCGGCTGGGCGACCGAGGGCCGCGCCCAGGCGGCGCCCGCCGCGCTGCCGACATGGACCATCACCGTCAGGGACGGCGTGTTCGAGCCGAAGCGGCTCGACGTGCCGGCCGGGCAGCGCATCAAGTTCATCCTCAAGAACGAAGGTCCGGGGCCGCTGGAATTCGAGAACGCCGACCTGCACGTCGAGAAAATCCTCTCCGCCGGCGCCGAGTCCTTCGTCGTCATCAAGCTGCCGCCCGGCGAACACCTGTTCGTCGACGAATTCAACATCGCCACCGGCGAACTGCTGGTCATCGCCAGGTAGGTCGCCATGCAGACCGCATCCATCACCCTTTACCCGCGGCGGCCGGCGCGCCGCACGCGACTGGCGCGACTCGGCGACTGGATGGCGCGGCACCGGCGCGCCATCCTCATCGTGCAGTGGCTGATCGTGGCCTTCTACCTGGTGCTGGTGGCCCTGCCCGCCTTCCTGCCGCACCCGCACCCGGAGGCGCGACTGTTCTCCTCGGATTTCGGCGCCAGCTCGGCCATCGACCCCAACCTGTGCACGACGGGCATGCAAACACCGACCGACAAGACCGCCTACATCGCCTGCTGGCAGGATCGCCTGGTACTGCTCGCGCAGTACCTGTTCTGGGGCGTCTGGTGGCCCTTCGTGATCCTCTCGATCATGCTCATGGGCCGTGTCTGGTGCGGCGTGCTCTGCCCGGAAGGCGCGCTGGCCGAGTTCGCCAGCCGCCACGGGCGCGGCGGTGCAATCCCGAAATGGATGCGTTGGGGCGGCTGGCCGGTGGTGGCCTTCATCCTCACCACGGTGTATGGCCAGCTCGTCAGCGTCTATGACTACCCCCAGGCCGCGCTGCTGATCCTCGGCGGTTCCACCGTCGCGGCCGTCGGCGTCGGCTGGATGTATGGCAAGGGCAAGCGCGTCTGGTGCCGCTACCTGTGCCCGGTCTCCGGCGTCTTCAGCCTGCTGGCGCGCATCGCGCCGCTGCATTTCCGCATCGACCGCGCCGCCTGGGACGCCCATCCGCAACGCAGCGCCGCCGTCGATTGCGCGCCGCTGCTCGACATCAAGCACCTCAAGGGCGCCGGCCAGTGCCACGCCTGCGGCCGCTGCAGCGGCCACCGCGATGCCGTGAGCCTCGCCGCGCGCTCGCCCAATGCCGAGATCCTCGGCGCCGGCGACACGCCGCGCACCAGCGAGGCCGTGCTGCTGCTGTTCGGCATGCTCGGCGTCGCCATCGGCGCCTTCCAGTGGACCGTCAGCCCGTGGTTCGTGCGCGGCAAGCAGGCCGCCGCCGAGTGGCTGGTGGCGCGCGACATTTTCTGGCCGCTGGGCGACAGCCCGGCCTGGTGGCTGCTGACGCGCTACCCGCAAGCGGGCGACGTGTTTACCTGGCTCGACGGCGCCGCGATCCTGGCCTGGATCTCAATTTATTCAATCGTGCTGGGCGGCTTCGCCTGGCTGACGGTGCGCGCCGCAGCACGGCTCGCCCGCATCGACTGGCGGCGCCTGGCGCTGGGCCTGCTGCCGCTTGCCGGCATCGGCCTCTTCCTCGGCCTGTCGATGATGAGCGCCACCCACCTGCGCGCCGAAGGCATCGCGCTGGACTGGCTCACCCCCTTGCGCGCCGCGCTGCTTGTCGTCGCCCTGGGCTGGTCGGCCTGGCTGGGTTGGCAATTGGTAAAAGTTCCCAACGGGACGCACCGCGCTGGCGCTGGCGCCACGGCGGCACGTGCAATCGCCATGCTGCTCTGGCTGCTGCCGCTGGCGGCGGTGGGCGCCAGTTGGTGGCTGACCTTCTTCGTCTGGTAAGGGAAATACGTATCACCTGCTCAACGACCGCTTTTCCTGTCAGCCAGCCACCCATGCTTCCCCTGCGAACCAAAGGCTGCCAGCCAATCATCGACCTGGAGACACACTCACATGACCATCAAGCACCCACTCGCCACCGACTACGCCACCGAACAGCCCCCGGCCCGCATGGTCGCCGGCGCCCTGGCCCATCTCGCCACCCACATGTCGACCGGCTGCCCGCGCGCCGCCATGCTCGCCGCCATGCTGCTGGAGCGCGTGGCGAC
>CAZGQB010000218.1:0-4185 GCA_964527055.1 uncultured Sulfuritalea sp. | reverse complement strand
TGGGACGTAACGGGCACCCAGCCGGCTATGCCGACCCTGGCTTGCTACGAGACTGCTTCGTTCAACAACACTACTTGTGTATGGGACGTAACGGGCACCCAGCCGGCTATGCCGACCCTGGCTTGCTACGAGACGGCTACCTTCAACAACACGACCTGTTCCTGGGACGTAACCGGTACGCCGCTTACGGCTTCCTGTGTTGCATCTGACGCGGTTTGCTTCGGTGGACTTGGTTCTATCACGGTTAGCGCATCGGGTGGTACGGCTCCTTATTCCGGAACCGGCACCTTTAACCTGGTTGCAGGTACCTATAGCTACACGGTTACCGACAACGGTGGTTGTACGGCTTCTTGCTCTGCAACGATCGCCGAGCCGGCTAAAGTTGAGGCTTCCTCGATCACATCCACTCCGTCCAACTGCGGTGGCAACACGGGTACCGCTACGGTAGTCGCTACCGGCGGTGACGGTAACTACAGCTACCTCTGGGCTCCGGCCGGTGGAACATCTTCCACGGCTACTGGTCTTGCTTCCGGCAGCTACACGGTAACCATCACCGATGGTAACGGTTGCACCGGCTCTGCTACGGTAGTAGTAGGCGGCGCTGGTTCTGGTCCTGATCCTGCGGGTGCGATCGCTGGTCCTGCCGGCGCTTGCCGCAGCACCACGGTTACCTATTCGATTGCTCCTGTATCCGGTGCATCCTCCTACATCTGGAGCCTCCCGGTTGGCGCTTCCGGTTCTTCGACCAGCACCAGCATCACGGTGACCTTCAGCTCTACCTACGGCGGTGGCTTCATCTGCGTAACCCCGACCAACGCTTGCGGCAACGGTACTCCTGCTTGCATCAACGTTCCGGTCCTCACGGTTAAGCCGACCACGCCTGGTCTGATCTCCGGCCCGAACCCAGTTTGCGGCCCGATCACTGCTACGTACTCGGTTGCTCCGGTTTCCGGCGCTACGAACTATGTATGGTCAGTCACCGGCACCGGTGTATCGATCGTAAGCGGTAACGGAACCAACTCCGTACAGGTCAGCATCCCGGCCGGCTTCGGTCAGGGTTCGATCTCTGTCTATGCTCAGAACTGCAAAGGCAACAGCCCGACCCGTAACATGACGCTGACCGGCGTACCGACGCACTCTTCGGCACTCTTCGGTCCGATCTACAACTGTCCGAACACTTCGGCTTCGTTCTCGATCTCCGTTGTTCCGGGTACTGCAAGCTACTCCTGGGCTATCACGGGTGACGCTTCGATCGGATCCAGCAGCGCTAACAGCTGTACGGTCAACTTCGGTCCGAGCTGGACCTCGGGTGTCCTGACGGTAACCACCAGCACTACCTGTGGTTCCTTCTCGCGTTCCTATACGCTCCGTTCGGTACCGACCCAGCCGGGTGGTATCACGGGTCAGGCTTCCGCCCTGTGTAACGCCAGCGGTGTTACCTATTCGATCGCTGCCGTAGCCGGTGCAACCGGTTACAACTGGACGGTTCCGGCCGGCGCCAGCATCACCAGCGGTCAGGGTACCACCTCGATCACGGTTAACTTCGGCACCTCTGCTGGTAACGTTTGCGTAACCGCAAGCAACACCTGCGGTTCGAGCGTAGCTCGTTGCCTGGCCGTTATCATGGTACCGGCTGCCCCTGCAGCCATCTCTGGTCCGAACAGCGTTTGTAAGTCGCAGACGGGTAACTACTCGATCAGCCCCGTAAGCGGTGCTACCTCTTACGTATGGTCGGTCACCGGTGGTGCTTCGATCGTACCGAGCGGCACCTCGGCTACTGTGAACTACAACTCCGCACTCAGCACCTCCGCTACCGTTCGCGTGAATGCAGTGAACGCGTGTGGTCTGAGCCAGCCGCGCACCTTGGCTGTTGCTGTGAACCTCGGCTGCCGCACCAGCGGCGAAGAGATGACCGCAGCCAGCGCGCTGACCGCTTACCCGAACCCGACCAACGGTCTGGTTACGATCAACTTCAACGCAGTTGCGGCTGAGCGTTACACGGTGAAAGTGGTTGACCTGCTCGGAAATGTGGTTGTTAGCGACATGCTCAACGCAGTCGAAGGCAACAACATGAAGGAGCTGAACCTGACCAACGTCGCCAAAGGCATGTACCTAATGTCGCTGGAGACCGAGGCTGGTAATGTTCAAACCCTGCGCCTCATCGTCGAGTAATCGGCCTGAAGCGTATCATGAAAGGAAGTCCTTCCGCTATGGCGGAGGGACTTCCTTTTTTCATTCAGGGGCATCTGGAAAAACAGCGTATTGGCGCAGGAGATTGCGGAAAAAGGTTGCGTCAAAGCAGGAATTTTCATATATTTAATGCTCTTCGGAAACCGCTGCTGCGGCGGCTTTCCGTATGCCTACCAGCCACACATGTCACATCTGTTCCCCGGAAATTCTGGATCGATTGGCTTTGCGCGAATCTTCCTCATCCTGATCGCGTGTAACCTGATTTTATTAAAAGACCAGGTAAAAGCACAAACGGCAAGTCAGTACACCTTCGCTACTTCAACAGGCGCCTCCTTAACCGCCATGACTGGTGCTACGCTGATCATGGGCAGTAACCTGGACGATAGTGCCAGTACGACCATCAACATCGGTTTCTCCTTTACGTTTGCTGGCACCGCTTACACCCAATTCTCTGTCAACTCCAATGGCCTTATGCGGTTAGGAAGTTCCGCCGTTACCAATGCCTGGCAAAACGGAATTACGACAGGTCCCTTTCCGGCCATAATGCCGTTGTGGGATGACGGACATACCGGTTCCAATGGCGGAGTACGATACTTGTTGACCGGGACTGCTCCAAACCGGCAATTGACAGTAGAGTGGACCATTCGCAGTTACTCGGGTGAGACCGGCAATTTCACGAAGACCTTCCAGGCTTGGCTGTTCGAAACGTCCAATGTGGTGCAATTCGTTTATGGCACCGGTACTGCTGCAACCAGTGCAAGCATCGGTATCGCAAGCAGCTCAACAGCTTATCAAAGTGTCAGCACATCGACCAATACGGCTTCAACCACCACCGCGAACAACAGTGTAACCACTTGGGCAGGTAGCGGCAGAACATATGTATTCACGCCGCCGGTCGTTCAAAATTGCAGCGGGACACCAGCTGCCGGAACTGTCAGCGGCACGAATGTGCTGTGTTCAGGCCTGACGACCGTATTAACGGCTACCGGGGCTACGCCAACCTCGTTCGGTGGCATTTCTTATCAATGGCAGGAGTCGGATGACAATGGTGTTGCAGATCCTTGGGCCAGTGTTGTCGGCGGAAGCGGAGGCACGACGCTCGTCTATACCACACCGACTTTAACGACCAGTCGTTATTATCGATTGCTGGTGAGTTGCTCGTTCAGTGGATTGTCGGCAACTACCGCGCCTTATCTTGTTACCGTCAATCCGCGTCCCACGGTTGTAGTTTCGCCGACGACATCAACCCTTTGCGCGGGCAACAGTGTTGTCCTTAATTCGTCGGGTGCGGATACCTACGCTTGGGCGCCGCCCGCTGGCTTGAACGCGACGACGGGTGCCACCGTAACAGCGACCCCTTCTGTAACTACCACCTACACGGTTACCGGAACTACTGCTTCCAGTGGTTGTACAGCCACGGCAACATCAGTTGTCAATACAACAGTCGGCATCAATGCCAGCGCCGGTGCAAACCCGGTGAATATCTGTCCCGGTGGAACCACGAATCTGAATGCTGTGGCCAACACCAGCACTTCCGGTTACACATTGGCTTCCATTCCGTACCAATTATATCCGACAACCGGATTTACCACCATCACCTCCTGGACCGGGACCGCTGACGATGGATCAGCGGCAGTGACCTTACCGTTTAATTGGTTCTTCTACGGAAACTCCTATACCAGTGCATTCATTGGTACCAACGGATATCTGATCTTCGGAACAACGTCAACAGCCTATCAGGCGGTTGCCATCCCTGCCACGGCGGCACCGAACAATTACATAGCACTCTGTTGGACCGATTTGAATCCGGGATCAGGAGGAACCATATCGTATGGAACGGTTGGTACGGCGCCGAACAGGGTGTTCGTGGTTGACTATAGCGGCGTACTTTTTTACAATGCCAGTGGAAGTATCGCGACCGGTCAGATCTGCCTGTTCGAAGACGGCCATATTGAAATTCATGCTACCACCCTTGACCGGGGAACTTCTACCGCA
>CAZGQB010000217.1:2539-4202 GCA_964527055.1 uncultured Sulfuritalea sp. | reverse complement strand
ATGTACGTGCTGCACCACGCCGACCGGCCGGAGCTCTACAAGGGCCTGCCCAACGATCCCGCCATCAGCCCGCTGGTGTCGCTGTGGAAAGGTTTCGCCAAGCCGCTGGCCACCGTCGCCATGGCCGCCGTGGCGCTGGGCAGCCTGTTCCACTACGTGATGAAGGGGCCGAACGAGGTGTCGAAGGAACTGGAAGACGAGATGGAAAAGGAGGATGCAAAATGATCCGCAATCCAAAGGACCTGCAACGCTACACCGCCGAAGAGCGGGCCAATCACTGGATAGTGGGCATCTGCTTCATCCTGCTCGCGCTCTCCGGCCTGGCCTTCTTCCATCCGGCCTTCTATCCGCTGGTGCAACTGTTCGGCGGCGGGGTCTGGGCGCGCATCCTGCACCCCATCATCGGCTGGCTGATGATGATCGGCTTCGTCCTCATGTACTTCCGCTTCCGGGCGCTGAACAGGATGGAGCCGGCCGACAGGGAGTGGCTCGACCGCGTCGGCGAAATGATGGACGGCAACGACCACAACATGCCGGAACAGGGCAAATACAACGGCGGCCAGAAGGCGATGTTCTGGGCCATGTCGGTGTGCATGCTGCTGCTGTTCGTCTCCGGCATCATCCTGTGGCGCGCCTATTTCAGCTTCCCGGTGGATGTGGTGCGCCTCGGCGCGGTGGTACATGCCGCGGTCGCCGCGATCATGATCGCGATGATCTTCGTCCATGTTTATGCCGCCCTCTGGGTGCGCGGCACGGTGCGCGCGATGGTCTATGGCACGGTCACCCGCGCCTGGGCCAAGCAGCACCACCGGGCGTGGTATCGCCAGGTAACGGGCAAGTCCTGATCTCCCCGGCAGTTTCCTGCCGATCCAGACCCGCGGGCTACGGCCCGCGGGTCGTTTGTACGTCCCCAATCGAATAGACTCCCCGCCATGAGCGCCACCACCCAAACCCCCATCATTCCGATCAAGTCGAGCAGCGAGCCGCCGCACGTCATCGCCCCCGCTGCGTCGGCGATTTTTTCCACCCGCGCAGAGCGCTTCGACCAGCTCGCCGCCGGCCACAGCCTCGGCGACTGGCTGCGTTTCCTCGGCGCGCTGAGCCGCGCCCAGCACGAAGCGCTGCAGGCCCTGCCGGCGCTGCCGCTGCCGGATGCGCCGCAACTGGCGCTGGCGCGCGAGCACCGCATGCCGCCGCTGCCGGCGCAGTCCTGGCCGCGCGACCCGGCCTGGCGCGCCGGCCTGCAACAGATCATCGCCGCCGTCACGTCCGCCGCGCCCGAACCCGCGCGCAAGGACCTGGCACGGCTGGCCGCCTTCGACGCCGAACGCATCGAGGCGCTGGCCGAGCGCGTGCTGCATACCGAGCTCTATGGCGACGATGCCGCCCTGCTGCCCTATGTCGCCGCCGCCCTGCAAGTGCTATGGACCGCCGGCGCGGCGCGCCTCGGCGTCGCGGAAATAACCGCACTCGACGTGCCCGGCGTCTGCCCCTGCTGCGGCTTCCTGCCGGTGGCCAGCGTGGTGCGCGGCGGCGGCGAGGTCGGCAACCTGCGCTACCTGCACTGCGCCCTGTGCAACACCGAATGGAATCTGGTGCGCGTCAAATGCACCGCCTGCGATGCCACCGAAGGCGTCAGTTACCGCCATCTGGAAGCCGAAGG
>CAZGQB010000217.1:0-2439 GCA_964527055.1 uncultured Sulfuritalea sp. | reverse complement strand
CCCACCCGCAGCCAATCCTAGGAGACCCCGATGAGACGCCTGCTTTCCCTGTTTGCCCTGGTCCTTGCCGCGACCTTCAGCCTGCCGGCCGCCGCCGCCGCCGACCATCTCGACGGCGTGGTGCCGCTGGCGAAGGACGACATCGCCGCCGTGGCGCAGATCAAGGCCACGCCCGAGCGCCATGTCATGCTCTACTTCGGCGATCACCTGAACTGAGGGGCCTGCCGCTACACCGTGAGTGTGCTGCAAAAGCCCGAAGTCAAGGCGAAGTACATCAAGCATTACGTCGGCGCCCATGCCGATTTCGGCGACCTGGAGCTGGATGACGACGATCCGCGCCATGCCATGGTCAAGCGCCACAATCCGCGCAAATGGCGGCCGGTGCTGGTCTTCCTCGACGGCCAGGGCAAGGAGGTGGCACGGTTCACCGCCGGGCTGAAGTCAGCGGAAGAAGCGCTGCTGCTCGATCGCTTTGTCTCCGAAAAGCACTACCAGAAGGGGGATTTCGCCAGCTTCAGGAAGGCGCAGAAGGGCTGACGGTAGCGGCGGCGGCCTGCGCCTCCACCTCGCGGTGCCGGCCCGTGGCCAGGCCGTAGATGCGCAGCAGGTCTTCTTCGGAAACGTCGATGAAGGAATCCATCTGCGTCAGGGCGAAGACGAAGTCTTCATGCGAAATCGCCTCATAACCGCCACCGGCGACATCCGTCCTGACGGTGCGGCGTGCCAGGAAGGCCGGATAACGGCGCCAGGGGAAAAACGCATTGAAGGCGACCGCTGCCGCGAGCAGGATCACCACGTTCAACAACACCGGCGCCAGCACGAAGCCAAACCCCAGGGCCTGCACCGGCGCGCCGCCGAGCACGGCGACCAGCGCCGTCGCCCCGCCGGGCGGGTGGATGCAGCGCAGGTAGTGCATCGCACCGATCGAAAGGCCCACCGCGGCCGCGGCCGCGAGCGCCACATCGGGCACCAGGCGCGCGCAGGCGACGCCGATCAGGGCCGACACCAGATGCCCGCCGAATACCGGCCAGGGTTGCGAGAGCGAGCCGTGCGGCACAGCGAACACCAGCACCGTCGAGGCTCCGATCGAAAAGATCAGCAGCGGCGTCGCCGGCGGGCCGCCGAGGGCATGGCTGGTTAAATAGACCGCCAGCACCCCGACCAGGCCGCCGAGCGCCGATACCAGCCGCTCGCGATGGCTGACCGGACTCAATTCGATACCCAGGATCTTCTGCCACGACGATGGCGTCGCCGGATTCTGCTTGTTCATTTCGGTTTCCTCGAGAAGCTCGCGTTGCATCGATTTCCGACGTGCAAAACGCGGGTAGAGCCAATAGAATAAACCACCTCGTTTCTGCCCGGTCCGGGTGAAATCATGAATCCACTCTCCCAGCTTCCTTCCGTCGACCGCCTGCTGTCCGCTGCGCCGTTTGCCGCGCTGGTCGACCTGCACGGCCGCGCCGTGGTCACCGCCATGGTGCGCGACGTGCTCGCCGCGACACGCGCCGTCATGAAGGATGGGGCGCCGCTGCCCGACGAAGCAGGCCTGCTGGAAAAAGTCGGCGCCGGCGTAACGGCGAAAATGCGCCCCAAACTGCGCCCGGTGTTCAACCTCACCGGCACCGTGCTGCACACCAACCTCGGCCGCGCGCCGCTGCCCGAGGAGGCCGTGCGGGCGCTGGTTGCCGCCGCGCGCTCGCCCTGCGCGCTGGAGTACGACATAGCCTCCGGCGGTCGCGGCGACCGCGATGACATTGTCAACGAGCTGCTGTGCGAGCTGACCGGGGCGGAAGCCGCGACGGTGGTCAACAACAACGCCGCCGCGGTGTTCCTGCTGCTCAACACCCTGGCGCAGAAGAAGCAGGTCATCGTCTCGCGCGGCGAACTGATCGAAATCGGCGGCGCCTTCCGCGTGCCGGACATCATGAGCCGCGCCGGGGCGAAGCTGGTCGAGGTCGGCACCACCAACCGCACCCACCTCAAGGACTTCGCGGAAAACATCACCCCACGCACGGCGATGCTGATGAAGGTGCATGCCAGCAACTACGCCATCAGCGGCTTCACCCATGCCGTGCCCGAAGCCGAACTCGCGGCGCTGGCGCACCAGCATGCCCTGCCCTTCGTTGTCGACCTCGGCAGCGGAACCCTGGCCGACCTCGCCGCCTGGGGCCTGCCGCACGAGCCGACGCCGGCGGAAGCCATTGCCGCCGGCGCCGACCTGGTTACCTTCTCCGGCGACAAGCTGCTGGGCGGACCGCAGGCCGGCCTGCTGGTGGGACGCCGCGACCTGATCGCGAAGATCAAGAAAAATCCGCTCAAGCGCTGCTTGCGCGTCGGCAAACTGACGCTGGCCGCGCTGGAAGCCGTGCTGGCGCTCTACCGCGATCCCGACCGCCTGCACCTGCGCGTCACCGCCGTGCGCCAGTTGACGCGGCCCGA
>CAZGQB010000216.1:0-4228 GCA_964527055.1 uncultured Sulfuritalea sp. | reverse complement strand
ATCGACTGCATGTTCAGCCGCGACGAACCCAAGACCGGCACCGACGGCACGCTGTCATGGACCGTCGACGTGGTCAATCCGGCGGCCGGCGAAGAGTTCGTGCTGGGCTTGAAGGAAATCACCCTGCCCGACGGCGTCACGCGGCCCTACTCGGTGTGGCTCTCCGGCCACTACCCGCGCGCGCTGGACGGCCTGACGCGCCTGCTCTCGCTCGACATGCGCGTGCTCGATCCGGCCTGGATCGGCATGAAGCTCCGGAAGCTGCTGAACTACGCCGAGCCGCTGGGCGATTTCATGGCGCGCGTCCCCGGTTCCAGCAAGCAGCAGAACTGGCCCTCGACGGTCGCCTACATCGCGCGCCTGATCATGCACCGCTACGCCATGCTCGGCATCCTCGACGAGAACGGCTACCCGACCCGCGAAATGGGCATCCTCGAAGTCCCCGAGCAGAAGAGCGGCGGCGTCAAGGTCATGCAGGGCTCGCTGTGCACCGAGTGCGGCAACTACACGGTGATCCGCAAGGACGGCTGCGATTTCTGCTCCGCCTGCGGCGCGGTGGGGAGTTGCGGCTGAGCGTTTCCCCGCCTGAAGAAAGCCCGGGGGTCCCGGGCTTTTTTTTCGCCCAACAATCCGCTTAGTCGTCGTGCCTGGATGCGACAGCCTCCAGCCGCTGCATCCAGTCGAGTACCTCCTGCACGGTTTCCTGCGGCTTCTCGAAGGGGAACAGGTGCGAGCCCTCGATCCAGCTGATGCGCCCCCGGGTGATGCGCTGCGTGGCGCCGAGACCGGCCTGGCGCACCTCGCGCGAGCGCGTGCCGGCGATGAAGGCCACCGGCGCGCCAGGCGGATGCAGTCGCATGTAGGGCACCAGCCGGTGCGGCACGGTCGAGTAGATTTCGGCCTCGATTGTCGGACGGAATTTCAGGCGCCGGGCTTTGCCGCTGCGGTCTGCCGGATCGGACTCGGTGCCGAATTGAATGTAGTCCCGGAGAACGTCCGGATGCCAGCGGGCGAACATCGGCTTCGCCGAAAAGTGTCGGTGCGCCTCGACCAGATCCGGCCAGCGGTCGCGGCGCTTCCTCGCGACCGCCGCCGGCGATATTCGGTCCATCTGGCCGGCGGCCTTGATCACGCCGACCAGGCCGGATTTCCAGCCATGGATGATGGGCGAATCGAGCAGCACGATTCCGCGCACGCGCTCGGGACGCCGGCCGGCAGCGAGCAGGCTCAGGTAGCCGCCCATCGAGTGCCCGACCAGCCAGACGCGGGACTGCGGCAGGCTGTCGATCAGCCCGGTGAGCTGCTGCGTCATGCCGCTCCAGCGGCGGTCGACCGGGTAGTGCGCGTCGTGGCCGAAATGCTCGATCGCCGCCACCTCGTGACCGGCGGCGCGCCAGCCGTCGAACAACTGCCGGTAAGTCGATGCGCTGTAGCTGTTGCCGTGGGAGAAGACGATCATGGCGCCGCTGCGGATCAGAAGGATGACGCCAGCGGGTCGGGTGTCATGGTTGTTGCATAGGCGCGTTTTGCCGCAGCCGTCAGCCGCTTGATGCGGTATTCGGCCTTCGAGGCCGCCGAGCGGTCGGGATGCGCTTCGGCCGCCAGCATGCGGACCGGCGCATGCATGCGCATCGAGCGTGCGCCGCGGCCGTCGCGGTGGGCCGCAAAGCGCGCCGCCAGGTCGACGGTGATCCCCGTGTACAGGCTGCCGTCGCTGCACTCGATCAGATAGACGTACCAGGTCTTGCTCGATGACATCGATCAGGTCAGCAGCGGGTGCATCCAGACGAACAGGGATTGTCCCTGCGACTCGGCCAGCCGCGCCAGGTCGGCGAGCTCGAACACCAGCGCCTGCACCTCGGCCGGTTCCCACTGCTCCATTTCGTACTCTTCGGTGGCCGCCAGTTCGTCGGCGACCAGTTCCAGCGCCTCCGCGTCGAGCGTCGCCAGCCGCTCCATCACCTCGTCGGCGATGCGCAGCACCACGGCGCCTTCGTCGTCCCCATATACCGGCTCGTAGCTGCCGAGAGCCGCCTCGAACTCGTCACCGGTCAGCAGGCAGTGCAGCGTGGCGATCTTGGCCGTATCGATGCCGCGCCGCTCGATGCCGCTCCATTCATCCACCGGCCGCAATGATTCGCCGATGGCGGCTATTTCATCTTCCTCGGCGGCGACGATGTTGGTCAGTATTCCCAAGCGGTGACTCCCGATTGCAGTAGGGGGCGGATCATAGCGGAAACCGGCGGGGATATCAGCGCCGCCGCCGGCTCCCGGCGATACCCGCCGGGCCGGGCGGCAAACCTAGCGCCTGCCGCGACAGGCGGTCCGCATCGCCATTGCGATGGCGCGGAATCCAGAGCAGTTGCACCTCGTCGAAACGCCGCAGCCGGTCGCGCGCCTCGGCCACCAGCAGGCACAGGCGGGCGATCTGCGTGCCGTCCGGACCGCGCACGTAGCGCAGGGCGACGTCGCTGTCGCCGCGCAGCACCAGCCGGTGTGCACCGGCTGCGGCGGCCATGTCGAGTGCCGCGCACAGTGCGTGCAACTCGGCCTCGTTGTTGCAGCCGGAACCGCTCAGCAGAACGGACTTTTCTTGACGCCGGCCGTCGGGTGCGGCCAGCAACACGCCGACACCGATCTTGCCCGGGTTGGGCAGCGCGGAGCCGTCGAACCAGGCCTGCCAGAACCCCTCGACGACCGTTGCCCTAGAACAGGCTGGCGACGACGAACCTGTCGCGTGCCGCGAGTTTTTCCAGGCCCCTGACCACTTCGAGCGAGGCGCCCCATTTCATGATGTGGGTCAGGAAGGTGGTCAGCGCCTGCGACAGCGCGTAGCCGGTTTCCTTCCATTCGCTGCGAAACTCGTCGAAGGCGACCGTCCGGGCCGAAAGCTTGCCGCTTTTCATCGGCACCAGCGTGACGCTGTCGCCGCGATGGCGGATCACGATGGCGGTGGTGCGCTTGCCGTTGATGACGACCACTTGAGTCTCCCTGTCAGGCTGACAGGGTCGAGACTACCGGCAGCGCATGCCGGATGAGAGGCGGAGAAAAAGTCCTTTTTGACGCCAGATTTCAGACTTTTGCTTCGAGGGCCTCCCAGCGCAGCAGCGCGGCGTCGATTTCGGCATCGACCGCAGCCAGCCTTTCCTGGGCCTGGCGCCGGACCTCGGCCGGCTCCCGGTAGAAGGCCGGATCGGCCAGCCGCACGTGCAGCGCGCCCTGCTCGGCTTCCAGCGCAGCAATCCGCGCGGGCAATTGCTCCAGTTCGCGCTGTTCCTTGAAACTGAGTTTGCGAACCGCAGGCCGCGCAGGCGCCGTATCACCAGCGCCGACTTTCCGCGTTGGCGCAACCGCCGCGCCG
Source organism: uncultured Sulfuritalea sp. (assembly GCA_964527055.1). Classification (GTDB taxonomy): domain Bacteria; phylum Pseudomonadota; class Gammaproteobacteria; order Burkholderiales; family Rhodocyclaceae; genus Sulfuritalea. The sequence goes on along the minus strand of CAZGQB010000216.1, from coordinate 867 downwards.
CCCGTGGCATCGAAGCGCGCCGCACCCCCCGCAGGCCGCTGGCGCAGCCAGTCGCTGTAGCCTCCGACGTACTCCTTCCAGAGTCCATCACCCTCGCTGGCGATGGTCTGCGTCACGACGTTGTCGAGGAAGGCGCGGTCGTGGCTGACCAGGAACACCGTGCCGGAATAATCCTGCAGCAGGGCTTCGAGCAGTTCCAGGGTTTCGATGTCGAGGTCGTTGGTCGGCTCGTCCAGCACCAGCACATTGGCCGGCCGCGCGAACAGGCGCGCCAGCAGTAGCCGGTTGCGTTCGCCGCCGGACAGCGACTTGACCGGCGAGCGTGCGCGCTGCGGCGCGAAGAGGAAATCCTCGAGGTAGCCGATCACATGCTTTTTCGTGCCGCCGATGTCGACATAGTCGGAGCCGGGGCTGATCACTTCGCACAGCGGCGCCCCGGGATCGAGCTGGGCGCGGAACTGGTCGAAGTAGGCGACCTCGATCCTGCTGCCGAGCCGGACACGGCCCGCATCGGGCTGCAGCTCGCCAAGGATCAGGCGCAGCAGCGTGGTCTTGCCGCTGCCGTTGGGCCCGATCAGGCCGACCTTGTCGCCGCGCTGGATGCGGCAGGTAAAGTCCTTGACCACGGTCTTGTCGCCAAAGCGTTTGGCAACGCTATCGAGTTCGGCCACCAGCTTGCCGGAAGCATCGCCGCGCACCACCTTGAACTCCACCTTGCCCAGTTGCTCGCGCCGCGCCGCACGCGCCGCGCGCAGCCGCTCCAGGCGCTGCACGCGGCCGACACTGCGCGTGCGGCGCGCCTCGACGCCCTTGCGGATCCAGATTTCCTCCTGCGCCAGCATCTTGTCGGCGCGGGCATTGGCCAGC
>CAZGQB010000215.1:0-4234 GCA_964527055.1 uncultured Sulfuritalea sp. | reverse complement strand
TCTTTTTTCCAGGAGCCCATCACAGTGACCCCCAGCCCCTTCGAATGCGACAAGCTGATCCGCTTCCACCACTGTGACCCGGCCGGCATCGTCTTCTACCCGCAGTACTTCGTGCTGTTCAACGAACTGGTGGAGGACTGGTTCAACCAGGGCCTGGGCATCGATTTCGCCCGCTTCCACGTCGAGGACGGCATGGGCGTGCCGATGGGCAGCATCACCTGCCGCTTCAGCTCGCCGAGCAAGGTCGGCGAGACGCTGCGCCTGTCGCTGTCGGTGAACCGCATCGGCAGGAGCTCGGTGGAAATGAACGTCACCGGCATATCGGGCGGCGCGGTGCGGGTCCAGGCCACGCTCACCGTGGTCGTCGCCGCGCTGAAGGACCACCGCTCGGTGCCGATTTCCGCCGACCTGCGCGCCCGGCTGGAGCGCTACCTGGTGCCGCCTGCGGCCTGATCGCCCTTTTGCGCGAGTTCCAGCAGGGCACGCTGGAATTCGGCAATCGCCTCGTCGCTGATTTCCTCGCCGCATTCGTAGCAATACGCCTTGCCCTTGAGCCGGTCGACCCAGCGGCAGCCGCAGTGGTCGCAGGCCAGTTCCGGCGCTCCGCGCGGGTTGATGAAGATCACCGGCAGGCCCCGAGAAAGGCCAGGCCGAGCGATTCGAGGAAGTCCTCGTAGCCGGCGTCCTGCAGCTGGGCCTTGTTCTTGAAGACGAAGAACATGATGTTGCCGCGGCGGATCGCCTTCTTGATCGTCGTCAGCGCATTGCCGGCGAGGTCGGCGCGCGCCGCCGCCAGCGCTTCGGCATCGGCCACCAGCAGCAGGTCGACCTTCACCGTGGCCATGCCGGCAAAGCGTTCGATGCCTGCCTGCATGCCGCCGCCCTGCACTTCCCAGGCCAGCATGTCCACCTCGGCCGCGCGCTGCACGCCTTCGAGGTGCTTGCCGGGCAGGATGCCCGAGGCCTCGCGCGAGACAATGCCGATGCGCGCGCCGTCGTCCATTTCGGTGAACACCTCGCGATGGCGGTCGAGCATCGCCTGCCAGTCGCACAGTTCGCCGAAGCCGCCGAATTCAACAATTGCATTCATGTGTCCGGGACCGTCAATGTTTGGGTGTGGCCAATTCGAGATCCTCGATGAACTCGAGCACTCCGCCGGCATCGAGTTCCTCGCGTTGGCGCAGGACGAAGGCCTTGATGTCCAGCAGGCGCGCGTGGTGGGCCATGACCGCCGTGCCGCCGGCGCCGACTTTTTCGATGGCCGTGTCGTTCATCACCAGCAGCAGGCCCCAGTCGTCGGGGTAGCGGCCGTCGAAGGCCACCGGCCCCGCGGCGCGCGCGCGGCTGCCCGGCCACCAGAGCCAGGCCTGCCCGCGCTTCGCGGCATACGCCTCGCTGCCGATGAAGGCCACGGCGAGCGGCGGCTCGGCGGCTTCCTCGACCTCGGGCATGCGCGCCAGGATGCGTTGCCAGCATTCATCGTCCTAGCTCAGGCATACGGGATCACGGCGGTGGCCTCGATCTCGACCTTCGCGCCGTGCTCGACGAAGCCGGCCACCTGCACCGCCGTCATCGCCGCGTTGTAGTGCCCGATCAGGCGGCGGAATACTGCGCCGAGCTCCTTCTGCTTGTCCCAGTATTCCTCCTTGCTGCCCAGGTACCAGGTCATGCGCACGATGTGCTCCGGTTTCGCGCCGGCCTCGGCCAGGATCGCGACGATGTTCTTCAGCGCCTGCTCGGCCTGGGTGACGATGTCATCGCCGGGAAACTCGCATTTTTCGTCCCAGCCGACCTGGCCGGCAACGAACACCATCTGCCCGCGCGTCGTGACGCCATGGGCATAGCCTTTGGCCAGCGGCCAGCCGGGGGGAACGAGGGTCTTTGCATTCACTTGCTTTCTCCTTGTGTGGCCTCGCGCAGGCGGAAGCGCTGCAACTTGCCGGTTTCGGTGCGCGGCAGGCTGGCGACGAACTCGACCTGACGCGGATATTTGTAAGGCGCGATGCTCTGCTTGACGTAGTCCTGCAACTCTTTCGCCGTCTCCGGCGTCGGCTCGGTACCGGGACGCAGCACGACGATGGCCTTGACCACCTGGCCGCGCTCCGCGTCGGGGACGCCGATCACGCCGCACTCGGCGACCTTGGGATGGCGCAGCAGCGCATCCTCGACCTCGGGACCGGCGATGTTGTAGCCGGCCGAGATGATCATGTCGTCGGTGCGCGAGTGGTAGTGAAAATAGCCCTCGGCGTCGAGCGCGTAGGCATCGCCGGTGTAGTTCCAGCCGTTCCTGACGTAGCTGGACTGGCGCTCGTCGGCAAGATAGCGGCAGCCGGTCGGACCCTTGACCGCCAGCTTGCCGATCTCGTCCGTCTTCGCCGGCTTTCCGTCGTCGTCCATGATGCAGGCGACGTAACCCGGCACCACCTTGCCGGTGGCGCCGGGTAGTGCCTCCTTCTCGTCGGCCGAGATGAAGATGTGCATCAGTTCGGTGGCGCCGATGCCGTCGATCATCTCGATGCCGGTGGCTTCCTTCCACAGCGCACGCGTCGCCGCCGGCAGGGCCTCGCCGGCCGAGACGCATTTCCTCAATGTGCTGCCGCGCAAGGGGCCGGCAATCGCGGCGATGGCGCGGTAGGAGGTGGGGGCGGTGAACAGGATGGTGGCCTGGTATTTCAGCACCGCATCGACCAGGTCCTGCGGCGCGCCCTGCTCCAGCAGCACGGTCGAGGCGCCGATCGAGAGCGGAAACAGCAAGAGGCCGCCGAGGCCGAAGGTGAAGGCCAGCGGCGGCGTGCCCATGAAGATGTCGTCGGGCGTCGGCCGCAGCACGTAGGGCGGCCAGCAGACGCAGGAGGCCATGACGTCGCGATGAAAATGCATGGTCGCCTTGGGCTGGCCGGTGGTGCCCGAGGTGAAGGCGAGGATGCAGGTGTCGTCGCGCGCGGTATCGACATTGGTGAATTCGGCGGACTGCTTCGCCATCGCTGCTTCGAGGCCATCGGCCGAGGTGTCGTTGAACCAGCGGATGTGCTTCAGCTCTGGCGAGTCGGCAGCGGCCAGCTTGAGTTCTTCCGCCAGGCGCAGGTCGCACAGGGCGTGGCTCACTTTCGCCTTGGCGATGACATGCTTGAGTTCCTTGGCGCGCAGCAGCGGCATGGTCGCCGTGGCGACAGCGCCGACTTTCATCACCGCGAACCAGCAGGCGGCCATCATCGGGTTGTTGGGGGCGCGCAGCAGCACGCGGTTGCCGGGGACGATGCCAAGCTCATTGACCAGCACGTTGGCGATGCGGTTGGCCTTCTCCTGCAGGTCGGCATAGGTCCAGCGCAGGTTCGGCGCCTGGATGCAGACCCGCCCGCCGCGGCCTTCCGCGACGTGGCGGTCGAGCAGTTCCGTCGCGCAGTTCATGCGCTCGGGAAACTTCAGCTCCGGCAGGTCGAACAGGAACTCCGGCTGCGCCGCGGGCGGCGGCAGGTTGTCGCGGGTAAAGGTATCGACATGCGCCGAATAAGCCATGGCCGCCTCCGATCAAATGCGAACGCCGAGCTTGTAGCCCTCCTGGATCGCCGCATCGAGTCCGCGCGGCACCGTGGCGTCGCCGCCGCCGTGCAGTTCGTCGATCATCCACTGGAACTCGTAGAACAGGTCGTGGTTGGCCTTGCGCGGGCTGGAGACGATGACGTTGTCGCAGGGCACGAAAACCTCCTCGCCCTTGGCCGTCTTTACCGTCGCGCCCTCGGCCGTGACCTTCACCAGTTGCGCCGAGCAGATGGTCTTGATGCCGAGCTCGTCGACCCAGGCGGTATGGCGCCACTTGAAGGTGGGCATGATGTCGCCGCCGATGCGCTTCTCCCTCTCGACCACGGTGACTTCGTGGCCGGCCTTTTGCAGGAATTCGGAGATGGTCAGGCCGATCGCGCCGCCGCCGAGCATCACCACGCGCTTGCCGACCTGCTTGCGGCGGTGGGCGACTTCCAGCGCGTCGATCAGCAGCTCGCTGCCCGGCATGTAGCGGAAGGATTCAAGGTCGGTGCGGGCGCCGGCGGCGACGATGCAGGCATCGTATTCGTGCAGCACGCTGCGCATGAACTTGGCGTTGGCCTCGGTGTTGAGCCGCACTTCGACGCCGAGCTTCTTCGCCATCACGCCGTAGTAGTCGATCACGCTCTGCAGGTCGGCCGGGCGCGCCAGGTCGTTGCCGGCGTAGGCGGCGAGGTTGCCGCCGATCTTGTCG
>CAZGQB010000214.1:0-4243 GCA_964527055.1 uncultured Sulfuritalea sp. | reverse complement strand
ATCATCGCCGGCCTGATCTTCTCGCGCTACCTGTACAAGCTCAACATCATCACGCTGGGCGACTTCTACCGCATGCGCTACAACCGCACGGTGGAAGTCATCACCACCATCTGCATCGTGCTCTCCTACCTGGGCTGGGTGGCGGCGCAGATCAAGGCGCTGGGCCTGATCTTCTTCGTCGTCACCGACGGCGCTGTCTCGCAGCCCGCCGGCATGATCCTCGGCGCCGCGATCGTGCTCAGCTACACCATTTTCGGCGGCATGTTCTCGGTGGCCATCCTCGACTTCGTGCAGATGGCGGTGTCGATGGGCGGCCTGCTGTTCATCGCCTGGACCGTCAGCGGAAAAGTCGGCGGCGGCGCCACGGCGGTGATCGACCACGCGGCGCTGGCCGGCAAGCTCGACTTCTTCCCGGCGCCCGACCCTTGGCTGTGGCTGACTTTCATCGGCACCTGGATGACCATGATGCTGGGCTCGATCCCGCAACAGGACGTGTTCCAGCGCATCACCTCGGCGAAGACGGCGAACATCGCGCTGTGGGGCTCGATACTCGGCGCCTCGATCTATTTCTGCTTCACTTTCGTGCCGATGTTCATCGCCTACTCGGCGACGCTGATCGACCCGGCGCTGTTCGCCGATCTGCTGGAGAAGGACACGCAGCTGGTGCTGCCGACGCTGGTGCTGCAGCACACGCCGCTGTTCGCCCAGGTGCTGTTCTTCGGCGCCGTGCTCTCGGCGATCATGAGCTGCTCCTCGGCGACGCTGCTGGCGCCGTCGGTGACTTTCGCCGAGAACGTGGTGCGCGGCTTCTACCCCGGCATGGGCGACAAGGCCTTCCTGCGCGTTATGCGGATCTGCCTGGTGGTGTTCACCTGCATCGTGCTCGGCTTCGCGCTGAAGTCGGAGGCGACGATCTTCAAGATGGTGGAGAACGCCTACAAGGTGACCCTGGCCGGCGCCTTCGTGCCGCTCGCCGCCGGCATCTTCTGGAAGCGCGCGACGACGCAGGGCGCGCTGGCGGCGACCTTCGGCGGCCTGCTGTCCTGGATCCTGGTCGAGGTGCTGATCGGCGAGGCCAGCCTGGTGCCGCCGCAGTTGATCGGCCTGGGCATTTCCATACTCGGCATGCTGATCGGCTCGCTGCTGCCGCAGTGGGTCGGCCACATGCTGCCGGGCCAGGACCCGCACGCGATCCTGCACCACCATGCGGCGTCGCAGACCCACCATGCCGAACCGGAGCACCGGCACCAGCCCTGATCCGGCCAGCCGGCGCCGTGCTTGTCCCGCCGCGGCGAAGCCGGCAGAATCGGCCTTGTGGCAAACGGCGCGCGCACCCACCTGACGCTCTACCTGGCCGGCAGCTACCTGCTGCTGATCGTCTATGCCAGCCTGTATCCCCTGACCGGCTGGCAGGACAGGGGCGACCATCCCTTGTCCTTCCTCGGCGCGGCCTGGCCGCGCTACTACACCGGCTTCGACCTGGCGATGAATGTCACCGCCTACCTGCCCTTCGGCTTTCTCTGCGCCGCCGACATGCGCCGCCGCATGACGCGCCTGCCGGCCTGGCTGCTGGCGGGGCTGTCCGGCGGCGCGCTGAGCCTGGGCCTGGAACTGCTGCAAAGTTACCTGCCCAGTCGAATCCCGTCCAACCTGGACCTGGCCTGCAACACCGCCGGCGCCCTGCTCGGCGGCGGGCTCGGCGCGCTGTGGGGTGTCCGCCTGCTGGACCAGGGGCGGCTGGCCGGCCTGCGCCGCCGATTCATGATGGGCGGCTACGGCGCCGACATCGGCGTGCTGCTGGTGGCGGCCTGGCTGCTGACCCAGCTCTCCCCCGAATCCCTGCTGTTCGGCAGCGGCAACCTGCGCCAGATGCTCGACCTGCCGCCGGTGCAGCCCTTCCTCGCGGAACGCTTCGTCGAGCTGGAAACCCTGATCGCCGCGGCCGGCCTGCTGGCGGCGGGACTGGTGGTTTCGATGCTGCTGCAGCGTCATGCACGCCGGCTGACGCTCGCCCTGCTATGTCTCGCCCTTCTGGTCAAGACCGCCGCGTATGCGTTGCTGATGGGACCGGCGGCGGCGCAGGACTGGATCACGCCCGGCAACAGCCTCGGCATCGGCATCGGCCTGGCGCTTTGGTGGATCGCGTCATTTCTCGGACTGGCGCTGCAGCGCGCGGTCGCAGCGCTGGCGCTGCTGCTGGCCACGGTGATGGTCAACGTCGCGCCGGAGAATCCCTACCTGCACAACATGCTGCAGATCTGGAACCCCGGCCAGTTCCTCAATTTCAACGGCCTGACGCGGCTGGTTTCGTCGCTCTGGCCCTTTCTGGCCCTGCCCTGGCTGATGACCTACCGTCCGAGGAAAAATGACTCCGATTTCTGACCTGACCACCCTGCGCGATGCGCTGCGGGCCTTCTGCGCCGCCCGCGACTGGCACCAATATCACACGCCGAAGAACCTGGTCATGGCCTTGAGCGTCGAGGCCGCCGAACTGGTCGAGCATTTCCAGTGGGCGACGCCCGAGGAAAGCCTGGCTCTGGCGCCGGAAAAGCGCGCCGAGGTCGCCGACGAGATCGCCGACGTGCTGATCTACCTGACCGAACTGGCCGACGTGCTGGGCATCGACCCGATAGCCGCGGCGCGCGCGAAGATCGTCAAGAACGCGGCCAAATACCCCGCGCCCCTATAATTCCAGCTTTAAGCAAAGGCCGCCTGCCATGAGCCATTTCAAGCACCATGTGTTCTTCTGCACCAACCAGCGCGCCGCCGGCGAAGCCTGCTGCAACAACCACGGCGCCGGCGACATGCGCGCCTATGCCAAGGACAAGGTCAAGGCGCTGGGGGCGCAGGTACCGGGCAAGGTGCGCATCAATTCGGCAGGCTGTCTCGACCGCTGCGAACAGGGGCCGGTGCTGGTGATCTACCCCGAGGCGATCTGGTACACCTACGTGGACCAGGAAGACATCGACGAGATCATCGACCAGCACCTGGTCCACGGCAAGGTCGTCGAACGCCTCAAGATCTGAAGACCTGACGCTCATGACTTCGGCGAACTACCTCACATCATGAAATGCCGTGACGTCCCATCGCCTCAAGCTGGCAAGTGGACCCGCCCCCTCCCATCCTCCCCCTCCCGGGGGAGGCTACTAATTGGCTCGCTACGCTCGAACCTGACACCGCGCGCTTGGCGATCTAGTTCACGTTAATAATGTCGCGCCACGAACGCATCCTGGTCGACGGGCCCGACGGCAAGATCGAGGTCTTCGTCGAAGGCCACGACAATCCGCAGGGCATCGCCCTGATCGCCCATCCGCATCCGCTGTTCGGCGGCACCGCCGACAACAAGGTGGTGACCACGCTGGCGCGCGCCTTCCGCGAGCGCGGCTGCATCACGCTGCGGCCGCACTTCCGCGGCGTCGGCGGTTCGGAAGGCGAGCACGACCACGGTGAGGCCGAGACCGAGGACCTGCTGGCCCTGCATGACTGGGCGCGCGCCAGGTATGCCGGCGTACTGACCGCTGCCGGCGTGCCGCTACCGCTCTACCTGGCCGGCTTTTCCTTCGGCGCCTATGTCACCACGCGCCTGGCCAGGCGGCTGGCGGCCATCGGCGATCCCGCGCGCTGGCTGGTCCTGGTCGGCACCGCGGCCGGCTTTGTCGAGGGCATGCGCAGCTACCAGACGGAGGCCGTACCAGCCGATACGCTGGTGATCCACGGTTCGGAAGACGAAACCGTGCGCCTTGCCAACGTTCTCGCCTGGGCTCAGCCGATGGACCTGCCGGTGGTCGTGGTCCCCGGCGCCGACCACTTCTTCCACCGCCGCCTGCACCTGCTGCGCGACATCATCCAGCGCGCCTGGGCCGGCGCGCATCCGTGAGCGCCGCCGCCGGGCCGTTCCAGGGCGGCGCAGCCAATACCATGGAGCCGCGCCAGCGGCGAACCGAAATCACCCCTCCCCCCGGGGGGAGGCCGGTCACGTGAGCCCGCTGGTCGTATCGGGCCTGCGCAAATCCTATGACGGCCGCGAGGTCGTCGCCGGCCTCGACTTCGAACTGCGGCGCGGCGAATGCTACGGCCTGCTCGGCCCCAACGGCGCCGGCAAGACCACCACGCTGCGCTGTTGCCTCGGCCTGACGGCACCGGACTCGGGCGAAATCACGCTGGTGGGCGAACCGGTACCGGCGCGGGCGCGCGAAGCACGCATGAAAATCGGCGTGGTGCCGCAGTTCGACAACCTCGACCC
>CAZGQB010000213.1:0-4271 GCA_964527055.1 uncultured Sulfuritalea sp. | reverse complement strand
ATTGGTGCTGTTGGCCGGAATCGAACTGGCGACCTACTGATTACGAATCAGTTGCTCTACCAACTGAGCTACAACAGCATACTGAAAGGATGCGGATTATACCTGCGGCCCCCGACCCGTGGCAACGCGCCCGGCGCTTGCCATCTCAGGCCAGCAACTCTTTCGGCAACGGGAAATTCACGTTCTCGGCGACGCCGTCCAGGGTCTCGACGCTGCCGGCGCCCAGCGCCCGGATCCGCTCGACGACGCCATTGACCAGGATTTCGGGCGCCGACGCGCCGGCCGTGACACCCACCCGCGCATTGGCACCGAGCCACGCCACGTCGATCTGCTCCGCCCCGTCGACCAGGTAGGCGGGGATGCCGCCGATCTCGGCCACCTCGCGCAGGCGGTTGGAGTTGGAACTGTTCTTCGAGCCGACCACGATGACCACATCGACCTTGCCGGCCATGGCCTTGACGGCATCCTGGCGGTTCTGCGTGGCGTAGCAGATGTCGTCCTTGCGCGGCCCGATGATCTTCGGGAAACGGTCCGTCAGCGCATGCACGATCACCCGCGCATCATCCACGGACAGGGTGGTTTGCGTGACGTAGGCCAGCGGTGCCGTCCCGCCGGCGCGGACTTCCAGTTGCGCCACGTCAGCGACGTTTTCCACCAGGTACATGGTGCCGGTGGCCTGGCCCATGGTCCCTTCGACCTCCGGGTGCCCGCGGTGGCCGATCATGACGATCTCGTAGCCCTGCTTGTGCAGGCGCGCCACTTCCAGATGCACCTTGGTCACCAGCGGACAGGTGGCATCGAACACCTTGAGGCCGCGCTTTTCCGCCTCGATGCGCACCGACTGCGGCACACCATGGGCGCTGAAAATCACCGTCGCGCCATCCGGCACCTCCTCGAGTTCTTCGATGAAGATCGCGCCCTGGGCCTTGAGTCCGTCGACCACGTAGCGGTTGTGCACCACTTCATGACGCACGTAGATCGGCGCACCGAATTTCTCCAGTGCACGTTCGACGATGGCGATCGCGCGCTCGACACCGGCGCAGAAGCCGCGGGGGTTGGCCAAGATGATATGCATCACAGTATCCCTATGACTTCGACTTCGAAGCGCACCGGCTTGCCGGCCAGCGGATGGTTGAAATCGACCAGCACCGCCTCGTCGTCGAGCTCGCGCACGATGCCGGTGAATTTGTCGCCATTGGGTGCGGCGAACTGGATCAAACCGTGCAACTCGGGGCTCGAATCCGGCGGCAGCGCGGCGCGCGCCATGCGCTGGGTCAATTGCGGATTGTGGCCGCCGAAAGCCTGGTCGGCTTCCAGCAGGAAAACATGGCGCTCGCCGACATTGATGCCGATCAGGCAGTGTTCCAGCGGCGGCGCCAGCTCGCCGCTGCCCAGTTGCAGGGTTGCCGGCGTCGAGTCGAAGGTGCTCACCAGTTCGACGTCATCCCCGGTGGCGACGCGGTAGTGCAGCGTGATCAGGTTGCCGGCGCGGACAGTCTCGCTCATTTGGAGCCCATTTCAGTTTCCTTGCCAAAGTGGAACTGGTGCCAAAGCATCAGTGCCACACCGACGGTGATGGCCGAATCGGCCACGTTGAAGGCAGGCCAATGATAGCCGGCCAGGTGGAAATCGAGAAAATCTACCACGGCATCGAAGCGCAGGCGGTCGATCACGTTGCCGAGCGCGCCGCCCAGGATCAGCGACAGCGCGGTCGGCAGCAGGCGTTCCCGCGCATGCTTGCGCAACAGGCTCAGCAGCCAGGCCGAAATGCCCAGCGCGAGGACGACGAAGAACCACTTCTGCCAGCCGCCGGCGCCGGCCAGGAAACTGAAGGCGGCACCCGAGTTGTAGACCAGGACGAGGTTGAAGAAAGGTGTCACCACCACGCTTTCCAAGTAGCGAAAGCTCGCCAGCACCCAGGCCTTGCTGGCCTGGTCGAGCAGCACCACGAAGGCCACCAAAGAGAGCCAGAGCGACAGCCTAGGCAATCTCGCGTGCCTCGCCGGCGCCGAACAGGTTCGAGGTGCAGCGTCCGCAAAGCTCCGGATGTTCCGCATCCCGTCCGACGTCCTCGCGCCAGTGCCAGCAGCGCGCGCACTTGGCGTGGGTGCTGGCGACGGCTTCGATGCTGACGCCGCTCGCCGTCTCGCCGGCGCCGAGTTTTTCCAGCGTCACCTTCGAGCAGATCAGGACGAACTTGAGGTCATCGCCGAGCGAGGCGAGCAGATCGTAGCTTGCGGCGTCGGCGCTCAGCGTCACCTCGGCCTGCAGCGAAGAACCGATCTTGCCGGCCGAGCGCAGCTCTTCAAGGGTTCGCGCCACGTCGGCGCGCACCGCGCGTATTGCCTGCCACCGTGTCGCCAGCGCCGACTCTTCAGCCTGTTCCGGCAGCACGTGCCAGGTGGCGAGCATCACGCTGTCGCCCTGTTCGCATTTGCCAGGGATGGTGGCCCAGATTTCCTCGGCGGTGAAGGACAGAACCGGCGCCATGAGCCGCGTCACGGCCTGCAGGATGTGCCACAGCGCACTCTGCGCCGAACGGCGCGCGCGGGAATTTTCCGCGGCGGTGTAAAGGCGATCCTTGAGGATGTCGAGATAGAAGGCACCGAGGTCCTCGGAGCAGAAGTTCATCAGCGCCTGCACCACCTTGTGGAACTCGAAGCGCTCGTAGTCGGCGGTGCATTGGTCCTGCAGCTTGCGAGTCAGTGCCAGCGCATAGCGGTCGACCTCCAGCCATTCGGCGGGCGGCAGCATTTGGCTGTGCGCATCGAAATCCGCGGTATTGGCCAGCAGGAAGCGTAGCGTGTTGCGCAGGCGCCGGTAGACCTCGACCACGCGCGGCAGGATGGTCTTCTCGTCGATCGACAGCTCGCCCGAGTAGTCGGTGCTGGCCACCCAGAGGCGCAGGATTTCGGCGCCCAGCGTGTCGGAGATCTTCTGCGGCGCGACGACGTTGCCCTTGGACTTGGACATTTTCATGCCCTTGCCGTCGACCACGAAGCCGTGGGTCAGCAGCGCCTTGTAGGGCGCGCGGCCGTCGATGGCGGCGCCGGTGAGCAGGCTGGAATGGAACCAGCCGCGATGCTGGTCGGAGCCTTCGAGGTAAAGGTCGGCCGGGTAGGTCGATTCCGCAGCATGCGAGCCGCGCAGCACGGTGCGATGGGTGGTGCCGGAATCGAACCAGACGTCGAGCGTGTCCCTCATCTTGTCGTACTGCGATGCCTCGGCACCGAGCAGTTCGGCGGCATCGAGCTTGAACCATGCGTCGATACCTTCTTTCTCGATGCGCTTTGCCACGGCTTCCAGCAGCTCCAGCGTGCGCGGATGCGGCTCGCCGCTTTCCTTGTGCAGGAAGAAGGGGATCGGCACGCCCCAGTTGCGCTGCCGAGAGACGCACCAGTCGGGACGGTTGGCGATCATCGCGTGCAGCCGCGCCTTGCCCCAGTCGGGATAGAAGGTGGTGGCGTCGACGGCGGCCAGCGCCTTGTCGCGTAGCGTGCCGCCGCCTTCGACGGGGATTCTGTTCATTCCCACAAACCACTGGGTGGTGGCGCGATAGATGATCGGCGTCTTGTGGCGCCAACAATGCATGTAGCTGTGCGTGATCTCCGCACTGCCGAACAGGCTGCCGACCTCGGCCAGTTTTTCGATGATGGCCGCATTGGCCTTCCACACATTCATGCCGCCGAAGAAGGGCAGGCTGGCGGCGAACACGCCATCACCCTGCACCGGGGTCAGGATCTCGTCGTTCTGCATGCCGTGCTTCTTGCAGGAATCGTAGTCTTCCAGGCCGTAGGCCGGCGCGCTGTGCACGATGCCGGTGCCGGTGTCGAGCGTGACGTAGTCGCCCAGATACACCGGCGAAGCGCGTTCGTAGAAGGGGTGGCGGAACACCACCTGGGCCAGCGCCGCGCCCTGGCAGGCGCCGAGCACTTCGCCCTGTAACCGGTAGCGTTCCAGCGCCGCGGCGCGCAACTCCGCCGCGAGGATCAGGCAGCCGCGTTCGGTCTTCACCAGTTCGTAGGTGAAGTCCGGATGCATGTTGAGCGCCTGGTTGGACGGAATGGTCCACGGCGTCGTGGTCCAGATCGCCGTCCAGCAGTCGCCCGCGGGCAGCGCTGCGATGCCGAAGGCATGGGCAACGCGCTCGCGCTCGGACGCGTCCAGGCGGAAACCGACGTCGATCGCCGGCGACTTCTTGTCCTGGTACTCGACTTCGGCCTCGGCCAGCGCCGAGCCGCAGTCGAAGCACCAGTTCACCGGCTTCAGGC